>JALYWF010000050.1 GCA_030852845.1 Pseudomonadota bacterium | reverse complement strand
GCCTGCGCCGGCGCCTGCCGTGGCGCCTGCACCGGGACCTGCACCGGCGCGATAGCGGCCGGCGCCAGGGCCGTCGCTAGAAAGTCGACAGGCCGGTGGCTTCCATCACGCGGGCGCGCAGGTAGCGGGCGTAGCTGTCCTCGGTCCAGCGCGCAGCATCATCGGAATACACCAGCCCGTCGGCGTTGTTCCACAACCTGTCGAACCAGCGCGTGACGTCCCCCGCCACGGCGCAACGCGTGACGCAGGCCAC
Source organism: Pseudomonadota bacterium (assembly GCA_030852845.1). Lineage (GTDB taxonomy): Bacteria > Pseudomonadota > Gammaproteobacteria > Steroidobacterales > Steroidobacteraceae > ZC4RG30. Next base: position 9,230 of record JALYWF010000050.1, on the reverse strand, counting down.
CTGTACATTGGCCTCGAGGTTGTAGTCGTCGATGTTGCGCCGGGTGAAGTTCGCCGAACCCAGCGTGAACCACAACCTCTCGCCCGTGCGCACCAGGGCGAACTTGGAATGGAACTGCTCGCCGTGGGTGCGATACCAGCGCACCGCAATCCTGTCACCGGCACGACGCGCCAGCGCACTGGCCAGCGGGCGGTTGGGGATGCCGGACTTGCTGAAGCCAAAGGCATCCCGGTTCGGGTCCAGCAGCAGGCGCACTGCGGCGCCGCGCCGTGCCGCAGCGAGCAGGGAATCGAGCACACCCTGGTCCGAGAGATAGAACTGCGCCACGTCGATGGCATCCCCTGCGCCGGCCGCATCCAGCTCCTGCAGCAGCGCCGTGCGGATGGCGCCCTCGGTGAGAATGCCGACCAGAGCAGGCCCGTCCTCTTCAGCAACTGCTTGCGCAACTTCGACCGCCGACGCGGTTGGCGACGATGCGCGATACCTCACCAGCTTCTCTTCACTGACGCCGGCCTGTCGCGCGATGGCCAGCTCGCTGTCCAGCAGCGCGCGCAATGCTTCGCCTGCCACGCGCAGCGCCACGTTCGAATGCGCGCTGCTGGCATCATGCGGATTGCCCGATGAAACGATGCCCACCAGCGACCCGACACCATCGCCAGTGAGGATCACCTTGCGGTGGTTGGCCTTGAAGTTGGGCAGCCGCAGCAGCGCACCTGGCTTCAGCCGCGGACCCGCACCGTCGAGCAGGTTCGGAAAGGCACCGTTGCCTCCGGGGCGCAGCCACCAGGCGAACAGCATGCGCCAGGTGGCGCTGTAGAGCGCATTTGAATCGCGCAGGCCATCCAGCCGTGTCACCGCCACGTCCACGCCGAGGGCTTCAAGTGCCGCGATCGCCGGTGGCGCCGTGCCGCGGTAGTAGTCATTGATGGGATCCACCAGCAGCAGCACCGGCAGCGTGGGCTGCGCCTGCTTCAGCGCGCCGACGGCATCCACCAGCGCAGTGGAGACCGGCGCAAGACCGCCCTCATACACCAGCGGCCCGCGTGGTCCGCCCTGTCCATTGAACAGGAAGTAGTCGAGCACCAGGAAATCGCGCGCGCCGCGCACCAGCTCCAGCGTGGCGGCATGGATGGTCTGCTGTTGCACGCGATTGCCGGCAGGATCGGCCGCCGTGACGTCGGCGAGGAACTGCAAAGAACTGGCGGGCGTGGCGACCAGGGCCCCTTCGACGTGCACGCCTTCAGGCAGCGGTTTGTGCGTGTGCCAGATCGCCAGACCGAGCCACAGCGCCGCCGGTACCAGCAGCAGCCTGCGCCACCGGCGGCGCCGCGGCTTGTTCAGCGGGATGCCCTGCCGGATGCCTGGCTCAGGCCCGGCCATCGATGACGGTGCGGCCGTCCTGCTCGAACTCGGGGAAGGGCGAGCGGCCCGTGGCCACCTGCCGCGACAGCAGCGCGCCCAGCACCTCGGCCGAGCAGGGCTCGCCGAAAAGCTGGCCCTGCGCGAAATCGCAGCCCGCCGAGCGCAGGAACTGCAGCTGGCCTTCGGTCTCCACGCCTTCGGCGACCACGTCCATGCCGAGGCTGCGTCCCATCTCGATGATGGTGCGCACGATGGTGGCGTCGTTGCGGTCCATGTGCGCCTCGCGCACGAAGGACTGGTCGATCTTCAGCGTGCCGATGGGGAACTGCTGCAACGCTGACAGCGAGGAGTAGCCGGTGCCGAAGTCATCGATCGAAAGGTGCACACCCAGCGCCGCCAGCTCCTTGAGCATGCCGATGGTGCGCTTGGGGTTCGCCATCAGGGTGCTTTCGGTGATCTCCAGCTCCAGGTGCGAGGGCGACACGCCGTGGCTCTCGAACACCGAGCGGTAGTCGAGGATGAAGCTGGCCTGGCGCAGCTGCTTCAGCGACAGGTTCAGCGCGATGCGGCCCGGTGCGCGCCCGGCGCTGGACAGCGCGCGGTAGTCCAAGCACACCCGGTTGAGCACCCACTCGCCGATGCTGCTGATGAGGTTGTTCTCTTCGGCCAGCGGGATGAACTGCGCGGGGGGGATGTCGCCGTGGCCGGGCAGCCGCCAGCGCAGCAGCGCCTCGGCGCCGACGATGCGCCCGTCGGTGACATCGACCTTGGGCATGTAGGCCACCACGAACTCGTCGCGCTCGATGGCGCGCTTGAGCTTGCTCTTGAGCATCAGCCGCTCCACCGAGGCGGCGTTCATCTCCGGGGAGTAGAAGGCGCAGGAATTGCCGCCGTTCTGCTTGGAGTAGTACATGGCCGCATCGGCGTTGCGGATCAGGTCGATCACGTTTTCCGCGTCGCGCGGGCACAGCGCCACGCCGATGCTGGCCGACAGGAACACTTCCTGCCCGCCCACATAGAAGGGCTGCGCCACGGCGCCGAGGATTTCCTGCGAGAGATGTCGCACCACCTCGCGCGCAGTGCTCTCGGAAATGCCGTCGATGAACAGCGCGAACTCGTCGCCGGCGAGGCGGCCCAGCACGGTGTCCGCGGGCAGCGAGCCGGTGAGCCGCTCGGTGAGCGCCTCGAGCACGCGGTCGCCGGCGCCATGGCCGAAGGTGTCGTTCACCTCCTTGAAATGGTCCATGTCCAGGTACAGCAGCGCCAGCCCGGTGCGCGTGCGCAGCGCGCGCGCAATGGCCTGCTGCAGCAGGTGCTGGAACTGCATGCGGTTGGGGATCTTCGTCAGCGCGTCGTAGCGCGCCAGGTAGCGGATGCGCCGCTCGGCCCGCTTGCGGTCGGTGATGTCGCGCGCCACGTAGATATGGCCGTGGAACTGCGGATCGGCGGAATCGAGGATGGACGAGGAGAACGACACGGGGATGGTCTGTCCCGCGGACGTGCGCAGCAGCGCCTCGCCGGTCTCGCTGGCCTTGCGCACGCGCTCGGCCTCGGCCAGGTCAGGCGCGGAAAGCAGCGAGCCGATGTGCCGGTCCACCAGTTCCACCGCCGGCGCGCCGGTCAGTCGCTGCGCCGCAAGATTCGTGGAGCGGATGGTGCCGTCGGGGCGCACCACGAACACCGCGTCCACCATGCTGTTGAGCACGTTGTCCAGGTAGTTCTTAGTGATCGTGGTGTCGGCCAGGCTCTTGCGCATCAGGTCGACGGTGCGCTGCAGGTCGCCCAGCTCGTCATCCCGCAGTGCACGCACGGGCTGCGTGAAGTCGCCCTCTGCCATGCGATGCGTGCTGACGTTGAGCTGTTCTAGTTCGTTCGTGATGCGCCGCCCCATGGCGAACGCCAGCCATGCAGCGCCGCCGGTGGCCGCCAGGGCGATGGGAATGGCCAGCCACTGAAGGGGGGAAAGCGAATTGCCCAGCAGGGTTGTCAGTGCAAAGACACCGATCACCAGCAGCAAGGCGATGGCTGCGCCGGACAGGGCAAACTTGGTCTTCAGGCTGCGCAAGGTCATGAAATGTTAACCTGATCGCCGAAAAAAGCCGCTTTAAAGCGCTGAAAGGCCCGGAACCCGCCGTATGACCCTTCTTTTTTCTGATACCGAACTCACGGGCCGGGGTCGTACCCATATCCGCGAGCTCGCTCATCCTGCTTGTGCGTTGCATCATGCCGTGGTGGAGCCCTTCCTGGCAATGCGGGCTGCCGCGGCGCTGGCAGGCATCGATCTGGTCCCGTTCTCTTCCTTCCGTGACTTCGACCGGCAGCTGGCCATCTGGAATGGCAAGGCCCGCGGCGAACGGGAACTGCGTGATGCCGCCGGCTGTCTGCTCGACGCCGCCTCGCTGGATGAAGATGGCCGGGTCGCCGCCATCCTGCACTGGTCGGCCCTGCCCGGCGCCAGCCGGCACCACTGGGGCACCGACCTGGACGTGATGGACGCCGCGGCGATGCCGCCGGGCTACCGGCTCCAGGTGGTGCCGGAGGAATACGCGCCCGGCGGCGTGTTCGCGCGGCTGGATGCCTGGCTGGCAGAGCATGCGGTGGAATTCGGTTTCTATCGCCCCTACACCACCTGGCGCGGTGGCGTGCAGCCGGAGCCCTGGCACCTCAGCCATGCGGCGGTGGCGCAGGCCGCGCTGGAGCAGTTCTCGCTGCAGGTCCTGCATGACGCGCTGGCCGCCGCGGCCATCGAGGCGCGCGGTGCGGTAGAGAAAAGACTGCCGGAAATCCTGGAGCGCTATGTGCGCAACGTGGACGCGCCGCCGGCGCTGGCGCTCAGCGCTCCCCGCGCGACCAGGCCCGCTTGAGATAGCTGGACATCAGGCCGCGCACACTGGCCAGCGGATCCGGGTGCGCGGTGTACACACGCGGCGTGCGGCGCAGCATGCGCCAGTTTTCCCCGCGCAGCACGTGCTGCAGGAAGTCGAGGCTGCGCTGGATGGATTCCATGTAGGGATTGGTGCCATCGAACAGCACTTCCACGTGGCGGTAGGCGCTGCCGAAGGCGGCATCCAGGCGCTTGCTGATGGTGTCCTGCATGAACTGCGGCGTCTGGCGCAGCAGGTCCAGGCCCGATGAATAGCGCACGCCACGATCGCCCGTTGGTCCAACCGACAGCGCCACGCCGCCGAGCACGAACTCCGGGTACAGCCGGTCGCGGCATTTCTCCAGGTAACAGCGGTCGGCCATCTGGGCAATCATGTCGGCGGTGCCGAGCAGGTGGCCCAGGGCGATGTCGCGCGGATCGGTGACGCTGGCGCCGATCTGCTCGAAGGTCTTCTCGTAGCCGGTGAAGTGCACCAGTTCCGCGGCCAGCGGGGCGCAATGCCCGAAACCCACCGTCGGCAGGTAGAAGTTCATGAAACGCGCGCTGCGCGACACATGGTTGCGGGTGAATTCGGCGCCATTGAGCGCCTCCTCACCGCGCTCGCGCAGGTAGCCGATGTCATGGAACAGCGCGAGGAAGATGCCCAGCGCTGCGCGCTCGGCGCCCAGCGCCTTGTCGGTGCCGGCGTGGCGCAGTTCGTAACCGGTGACCAGGCGCGCCATGGCCAGCGTCACGTCCAGCGTGTGCTGCTGGTCGTGGTACACGGTGTCGACGCCGAAATAGCCGGGCATGCGGCCGGTGAAGGCCAGCTCGAAATCGTGGAAGGCGCGGGCCAGCGGCGCGAAGGCCATCTCGGGCCACACCCGCAGCAGCAACTCCTTCACCGCATCGCGCACTTCGGGCGCGGAAGACACCCGCACCGTGTTGGTGACGTCGTAATCGCTGCGGCGGGCGCTGTACATGCTGGAGGCAGTCTATTCCGGGCCCGCAGGACGGCACACGACACGGTCCGCAGATTGCGATCCAGGTCCGGTCCGATATGTCATTTCAGGGTTGCCCTGATCACACCGGACGCGAAAAAAGTTCAGGCATCGAAACGCAGGAACACGGGCGTGTGGTCCGAGGGCCGCTCCAGGCGCCGTGGTGCCAGATCGATCCAGCCCGGCTCGGCGGCGCCGGCCACCTCGCCGCTGGCCAGCAGCAGGTCGATGCGCAGGCCGAGGTTGCGGCGGAAACCGGCGGCGCGGTAATCCCACCAGCTGAACAGCGCCTCCGGCTGGTCGTGCAGGCGGAAGCTGTCGGCCAGTCCGAGGTCGAGCAACAGGCCCAGCGCCTCGCGTTCCGGTTCGCTGCAGAGGATCTGGCCCTTCCACAGCACCGGGTCGTGCACATCGCGGTCATCGGGGGCGATATTGAAATCACCCATCACCACCAGGCGGGGGTGCGCGGCGAGCTCGCGTTCGAGGAAGCGGCGCAATGCGCCCAGCCAACGCAGCTTGTATTCGAATTTCTCCGATCCCACGGCCTGGCCATTGGGCACGTAGACGTTCACGTAACGCACGCCATCCACGGTGGCGGCGATCAGCCGGCGCTGCGGGTCTTCGAGGTCGGGCAGCCCCATCACCACGTCGGTGAGCGGCGCACGGGCCAGCAGCGCCACACCGTTGTAGGTCTTCTGCCCGCTCGCCACGCAGTGGTAGCCCAGCGCGCCGAGGGCCTCGCAGGGAAACACCTCGTCAACGCACTTGGTTTCCTGCAGCCCGATCACGTCCGGACCGGTGGTGCCCAGCCAGGTGGAAAGGTGCGGCATGCGCACCCGCAACGAGTTGACGTTCCAGCTCGCGACGGTGGGCATGCTTCAGGGCGCGATGCCGTGCTGGCGCAGCAGCGCGTCGATACGCGGCTTCCTGCCGCGGAAATCGACGAAGGCATCGAGCGCATCACGGCTGCCGCCGCGCGAGAGGATGGCGTCCACGAAACGCCCGGCGGTAGCGCCGTCGAAGATGCCGGCCTCCTCGAAGGCGGAGAAGGCGTCGGCCGACAGCACCTCGGCCCACTTGTAGCTGTAGTAGCCCGCGGCATAACCGCCGGCGAAGATATGGCCGAAGCTGTTGGGATAGCGGTTCCACTCCGGAATCTGCACCACCGCCACTTCGCGCCGTACCTCCTCGAGGATTCCGGCGATGCGCGCGCCGCGGGCCGGGTCGTACTCGGCGTGCAGGCGGAAGTCGAACAGCGCGAACTCCACCTGCCGCAGCGTGGCGAGCCCGGCCTGGAAACTGCGCGTCTTCAGCAGCTGCGTGATCTGTTCCTCCGGCAGCGGTGCACCGGTCTCCACATGGCGGGTGATCTCGCGCAGCACTGCGGGCTGCCAGGCGTAGTTCTCCATGAACTGGCTGGGCAGCTCCACGGCATCCCAGGCCACGCCGTTGATGCCGGAGATGGAGGGATAACGCACGCGGGTGAGCAGGTGGTGCAGGCCATGGCCGAACTCGTGGAACAGCGTCACCACGTCGTCGTGGGTGAGCTGCGCGGGCAGGCCGGCCGCGCCGGGCAGCGCATTGCAGACCAGGTAGGCCACGGGCAGCGCGCCGCCGCTGGAGAGATCCTTGCGGCCTACACACTCGTCCATCCAGGCGCCGCTGCGCTTGTTGGGGCGGGCATAGGGATCGAGGTACACCCCGCCGATCACCTTCCCGGATGCATCGAGGATGTCGTAGTAGCGCGCATCCGGGTGCCACAGCGGCACGTCGCTGCGCTGGCGAAAGCCCACCTGGAACAGCCGCTGCACCACGCCGAACAGGCCATCGAGCACGCGCGGCAGGGGAAAATAGGGGCGCAGTTCTTCTTGCGAGATGCTGTAGCGCGCCTCCTGCAGGCGCTCGGAGTAATAGGTGATGTCCCAGGCATCCAGCTTGCGGCCCGCGAATTCGGTGAGCTCAGCGAGCTCGCGTTCGGCGGCGGGACGCGCGGCACGGGCGATGTCGCGCAGGAAGCCGAGCACCTCATCCACCGTGCGCGCCATGCGGCGTGCCAGCGCATAGGCGGCGAAGTTCGGATAGCCCAGCAGCTGCGCGGCCTCGTGCCTGAGGCGCAGCAGTTCTTCCATCACCTGCGTGTTGTCGAATTTCGCCGGCGTGGGGCCGGTGGTGGCGGCACGCGTGCTCCAGGCGCGGTAGAAGATTTCGCGCAGCTTCTGCGAGCGGGCGTCGGTGACCACCGCGACGTAGGTGGGCTGTTCCAGCCCCAGCACCCAGCCGGGCTTGCCTGCGGCTTCGGCGCGCTGCCGGGCCTGCGCGAGGATGGTGGCGTTCAGGCCCTCCAGCTCGCTGGCGTCGTGCACCTCGTGGCTGAAGGAGTTCGTGGCATCGAGCACGTTCTCCTCGAACTTCGCGCCGAGGCGGGACATCTCGAGCATCACGGCCTTGAAGCGGTCTTTCTTCGCGCCGTCGAGTGCGACGCCGGCGAGGCGGAATTCCAGCAGCGCGTGGTCCAACACGGCCAGCTGTTCGGCGTCGAGGCTGGCCGCTTCGTTCTCGCGCACGGCGGTGAAAGCCTGGAACAGCCGCTCGTTCTGGCTGAGGTCGGTGCCATATTCGGACAGCAGCGGCAGGCAGGCGTTGTAGCGCTCGCGCAGTGCCTCGTTGTTCATCACGCCGTTGAGGTGGCCCACCGGCGACCAGGCACGCGCCAGGCGATGCTGGAGTTCCTCCAGCGGCTCGACCAGGCTCAGGAAAGTGGGCGCGGACGCGGCCTGGATCTCGCGGATGCGGGCGCGATTCTCATCGAGCAGCGCGCGGATGCCGGTTTCGACATGTTCAGGGTGGATGGCATCAAAAGCCGGTAACGGGCCGGCACCCAGCAGCGGGTTGTGGTTCATTTCTCCTATTATGCCCAGATGGACCAAACCTTCGATCTGATCGTGGTGGGCGGGGGCAGCGGCGGCATCGCCACCGCCCGCCGTGCCGCCGAGTACGGCGCCCGGGTGGCGCTGGTGGAAGCCGGGGATCTGGGCGGCACCTGCGTGAACGTGGGCTGCGTGCCCAAGAAGCTGATGTGGAATGCGGCCGACCTGGCCGAATCCCTGCATGATGCAGCGGGCTATGGCTTCGACCTGGGCGGGGCGGCGCATGACTGGTCGCGCCTGAAAGAGGCCCGCGACGCCTATGTGATACGCCTGCGCGGCATCTACCAGGCGAACCTGGCGAAAAGCCGCGTCGAGGTGGTGAGCGGCTGGGCCCGGCTGGTGGATGCGCGCACCGTGGAAGTGCAGGGGCGGCGCCTGCGCGGTGAGCGCGTGCTGCTGGCATCGGGCGGGCGCCCGCGCCAGGCCAGCATCCCCGGCGCCGGACTGGGCATCGATTCCAATGGCTTCTTCGGGCTGGCAGAGCGGCCGCAGCGGGTCACCGTGGTGGGCGCCGGCTTCATCGGGCTGGAGATCGCCGGCGTGTTTGCGGCGCTGGGCGGCCAGGTGAACCTGGTGGCGCGCGGGCGTGCGCTGCTGCGCGGGTTCGATCCCATGCTGGTGGAGGCGGCGCAGGAGGGGCTCGTGGATGCCGGCGCCACCGTGAACCTGCAGGCCGAACCCGCCGAGCTCACGCGCGGCACCGACAGCCGCATCGACGTGCGGCTGAACACGGGGGAGGTGATCGCGGGGCAGGATGCCGTGGTGTGGGCCATCGGCCGCGACCCGGTGACCAGCTTCATCGATCCGGCCGTGGGCGTGCGCCTGGATGAGCGCGGCTATATAGAAGTGGACGAATACCAGCAGACCTCCGTGCCCGGCGTGTTCGCCATCGGCGATGTCACGGGCAAGGTCACGCTCACGCCGGTGGCCATCGCCGCCGGGCGGCGTATGGCCGATCGCCTGTGGGGCGGCATGGAAGGCCGCAAGCTCTGCTACGAGAACGTGCCGGCGGTGGTGTTCAGCCATCCGCCGCTGGGCGCGGTGGGCATGACGGAGCCGGAGGCGCGCGCGCATTTT
>JALYWF010000009.1 GCA_030852845.1 Pseudomonadota bacterium | reverse complement strand
ATGAGATAGCCGGACACGAAACGCGCCGCCAATCCCAGGTGGCGCAGCAACTGCACCAGGAGCCAGCCGGTATCGCGGCAGGAACCACGGCCCAGCGCCAGCGTCTGCTCGGGCGACTGCACGCCTGGTTCCATGCGGATCAGGTACTGGATGTCCTGCTGCAGCTGCTGGTTGATCCGCACCAGCAGATCGATGGTGCGGCAGGGCCCGCGATCGATGCCGGCCAGGTACGTGGCGAAGCGCGCCCCGCCGGGGGCCGCATCGAGGAAGGGCGCCAGCTCCTTCGCTTCTGCAGGTGCATATCGGAAGGGATAGTCGGTGGCCGCGGCAGCGATGAAAAAATCGAAGGGATTCAGCACCGCCATTTCGGCGACGAGATCCACTTCCACGCGCAGCTCGCGCGTGGGCTGCGGGAACACCAGCCGCGCCAGCCAGTTGGCCTGCGGGTCCTGCTGCCAGTTGAGGAACTGTTCGGCCGGCTCAACGCGCAGCGAATACGAGAGTATTCGTGTGCGACTGTGTGGCGCCGGCCGCAGCCGCACCAGCTGCGGCCCCAGCCTGACTGGCCGGTCGTACCGGTAGTGGGTGATGTGGTTCAGTGCGACCTGGATCGACATGCTTCAGCGGCTCCCCTTGCAATCCTGACGGCGGCACCGCGTCGCGTTCGTGCAGGTGGAAGTATTCACGGGCAATGGCGTCATGGATCCGCGCCAGGTCGGTCTGGATGTCATCCAGGAAATCATGGCGCCGCTCGGGATCGCCGCTGACCTCCACGCCGCCGTCGGCACGGCGCCGCGCGGTGCGCAGCGCGCGCAGCGGCTCGGCGTTGTGCGGCAGCTCGGCCAGATGGGTCTCGATGGCATCGAGGCAGAAGTCCACCGAGCGCGGAAAGTGCGTGTCGTGCACCAGGTAGTGCAGCACGTTCTCTGCGTTGATGCCGCTGTTGCCCGCCCCCGCGCCCGCTGCGTGGCGCCGGAACATCTGCAGCGCGGACAGCGAATTGAGCACGCCCACCCACAGCAGCGCCAGGGCCGGATCGGTGGCGCCCTGCCGCGGCATCAGGATGGCGGTCTGGATGTCGAGGATGCGCGTGGTCATGTCGGCGCGCTCCAGGTGCTCGCCCAGCCCGATGAACTCCCAGGCCACGTCATGGCTCATGCAGGTGGCCAGCACGCCAGACACCGCCTGGCGGTCGCTGATCAGCTCCTCGAGCATGCGGCGGCGCTCCTGGCGCGCGATGCCAGGCTGCGAATAGCGCTTCGACGCCAGGTACAGGGTATTCACGCGCTGCCACAGGTCGCGCGGCAGCACGTCGCGCATGGTGCGGCAATTTTCGCGTGCAAACCGGATGCAGGACTGGATGGAGCCGGGGTTGCGCGGCGAGGAGACGAGGAAGTCCACCACGCTGGCCTCATCCGCCCGCGCATAACTCTGTTCGAAGAGCCGGCCCAGGCCCACGATGCGGGTGAGTGCCTCCCATCCCACCGAAGCGCCCTGCGGCAGGTCGAGCAGCAGTTGCTGCGTGGCATTGATGAGGCGGGCGGTGTTTTCCGCGCGCTCCAGGTAGCGCGCCATCCAGTACAGGCTTTCGGCGGCACGGGAGAGCATCAGGAGGCCTCCGCGACGATCCAGGTGTCCTTGCTGCCGCCCCCTTGCGAGGAGTTCACCACCAGCGAGCCGGCGCGCATGGCCACGCGGGTCAGACCGCCCGTGGTGACATACATCCCCTGCGACTGCAGCACGAAGGGCCGCATGTCCAGGTGACGCGGTGCGATCTCCTCGCCGGCCCAGGTGGGTGCGGTGGAAAGCATCAGCGTGGGCTGCGCCATCCAGCCGCGCGGATCGGCGCGCACCCGCTCGGCGCAGATGGCGCGTTGTTCCGCCGAGGCCTGCGGCCCGATCAGGAGTCCATAGCCGCCGGATTCATTGGCCGGCTTCACCACCAGCTTGTCGAGGTTGGCGAGCACGTACTCGCGTTCCGTTTCGATATGGCATTGCCAGCTCGGCACATTCGGCAGGATGGGATCCTGGTCCAGGTAATAGCGGATGATCTTCGGCACATAGGTGTAGACCACCTTGTCGTCGGCTACGCCGGCGCCGGGCGCATTGGCGATCGCCACGTTGCCCGCCGCCCAGGCGCGCATCAGCCCCGGCACGCCCAGCAGCGAGTCGGAACGGAACACATCCGGATCAATGAAGTCATCATCGATGCGGCGGTAGATCACATCCACGCGCCTGAGCCCGGCGATGGTCTTCATGTAGACCACATCATCGCTGTCGACGATGAGGTCCCCGCCCTGCACCAGTTGTGCGCCTGTCTGCTGCGCCAGGTAGCTGTGCTCGAAATACGCGGAGTTGAAGACCCCGGGGGTGAGCAGCACGATGACCGGCCGGTCCGCCGGGCGCGGCGACAGCGCGGCGAGCGTGTCGTACAGGGCCGCCGCGTAACCATCCACTGGCAGGATGGCGCTGGCGGAGAACAGTTCCGGGAACGCGGATTTCATCAGCATCCGGTTCTCCAGCATGTAGGACACACCGGAGGGGACCCTGAGGTTGTCCTCCAGCACGTATACCGTCCCGTCACGGTCACGCACCAGATCGGTGCCACAGATGTGGGCCCACACGCCATAACGGGGCGACACGCCCCGGCAGGCACGGCGGAAATTGCGCGAGCCGGCCAGCATTTCCGCCGGAAAGACGCCGTCGCGGACGATGTGCTGCGCGTTGTAGAGGTCGTCGATGAAGAGGTTCAGCGCCGCAAGACGCTGCCGCAGGCCTGCATCGATGCGCTGCCACTCGCTGGCCGGCATGACGCGCGGGATGGGGTCAAACGGCCAGGCGCGGTCGATATTCTGTCCGTCATCGTACGTAGTGAACGAAATCCCCATCGTGACGATGGCCGCGTCGATGGCCTGGCGGCGCAGACGCATCTCCCCGGCATCGAGGCCGGCGAGGTAATCGCACAGTGCGCGGGCGGCCGGGCGCGCCTCGCCGTTGCCGTCCACCAGTTCATCGAAGACTCCCTCGGGACGATAGTCTTCGGTTCCGAATCGCATTGCCCCTGAGCCTCCCGGGTTGTGCACAGGAGAGGAGCAAGAAGCGTGCCTCGGGGACCAGGCCGCCCTGTTCGGGGTCAATTCACTCGCTGGCTGCCTCGGCGGCGCGGCGCGCCTCGGCGGCCTGTTGCTGGGCCGCCTCCAGGTCAGCCTCGACGCGGCTGGTGATCTTTTCGGCTTCCCTGGCCTGTTCGGCAGCGCTGGCGCCACCCGCCGCCGCCGCGGCGCCGGTTTCTGCCAATCCACAGGCTGCAAGCAGGGCAGCCGCCGCCAGGATAGTGATCACACGAAGCATGTCTGCTCCCCATATATGTGTGCAGCGCGGTAACCTTGGAGGATAACAAGATCAGGGGTGTTTTCCGCATGAGGCTGTCAGGTTCGCAACGCAAGGTCGTGCTCGCTTCCTCTCTGGGCACGGTGTTCGAGTGGTACGACTTCTATTTGTACGGGTCGCTGGCGTCGATCATTGCCAAACAGTTCTTCACGGCACTCGACCCGACATCGGCCTTCATCTTCGCGCTGCTGGCCTTCGCCGCCGGCTTCATCGTGCGGCCCTTCGGTGCACTGGTGTTCGGGCGACTGGGAGACATGGTGGGTCGCAAGCACACCTTCCTGGTCACCATTGTGCTCATGGGTGCCTCCACCTTCCTCGTCGGCGTGTTGCCGGGGTACGGAACCCTGGGCGTGCTGGCTCCCACGCTGCTGATCCTGCTGCGGCTGCTGCAGGGCCTGGCGCTCGGCGGTGAATACGGCGGGGCCGCCACCTTCGTCGCCGAGCATGCGCCACCGGAAAAGCGCGGCGCACATACGGCGTGGATCCAGACCACCGCCACGCTCGGCCTGTTCCTGTCGCTGATGGTGATCCTTGGCACGCGCACCGCGCTCGGCGAGGAGGCCTTCCAGGCCTGGGGATGGCGCATTCCCTTCCTGCTTTCCTCGGTGCTGCTGGGCCTGTCGGTGTGGATCCGCATGTCGATGGAGGAGTCCCCTGTCTTCAGGCAGATGAAGGCCGAGGGCAAGACCTCCAAGGCGCCGCTGCGGGAATCCTTCGGCCAGTGGTCGAACCTGAAGATCGTGCTGATCGCGCTGTTCGGCCTTACGGCCGGCCAGGCAGTGGTGTGGTACACGGGGCAGTTCTACGCGCTGTTCTTCCTCACCCAGGCGCTGAAGATCGACGGCGCGCAGGCCAACCTGCTCATTGGCCTGGCGCTGCTGATCGGTACGCCCTTTTTCATCGTGTTCGGCGCGCTGTCCGATCGCATCGGTCGCAAGCCCATCATCCTGGCCGGCTGCCTGCTGGCAGCGCTGACGTACTTCCCGCTGTTCAAGGCACTCACGGCGGCGGGCAATCCGCAGCTGGCGGCGGCGCTGCACTCCGCACCGGTAACCCTGCACGCCAATCCGGACGAATGCTCATTCCAGTTCAACCCCACCGGCACGGCCAAATTCACCAGTTCCTGCGATGTGGCCAAGCAGACCCTGGCCAATGCCTCGGTGAACTATGACAGCGTGGATGCACAGGGCATTGCGCGCATCCAGGTGGGCGAGCGGAACATCACCGCCTTCGATGCGCGAGGTATTTCCGGCGCGGAACTGACTGCACGTGAGGGTGCCTTCAAGGCAGAGCTGACGGCCGCACTCAATGATGCCGGTTATCCCGCCGCGGCCGACCCGGAGCGCATCAACAAGCCACTGGTGATCGCCATTCTCGCGCTGCTGGTGATCTATGTGACCATGGTCTACGGGCCGATCGCGGCTGCGCTGGTGGAGATGTTCCCCACCCGCATCCGCTACAGCTCGATGTCACTGCCCTACCACATCGGCAATGGCTGGTTCGGCGGCCTGCTGCCGACCACGGCCTTCGCCATCGTGGCGCAGACCGGCAACATCTACAGCGGGCTGTGGTACCCGGTGATCGTGGCATCGATCACGCTGGTGGTGGGTGCGCTGCTGGTGCGGGACAAACGCGGCGTCTCGATGCACGACTAGCGGGGCTGGTCCGCCCGCTGCCTGGCCAGCGCGGCGCGGATCTGCTCCCGTACCGCCCGCAGGTCGAGCCTGCCGGCGGCAAACTGCTCCGCCTGTTCGAACAGCTCCGCATACGCGCCGGACTGGTCGCTGTTGGCGGTGAGCGTGACGGCGCCGCCCGGAACCAGCATCTGGTCCCAGGCGGACAGCACTTCGTGCCAGTAGGCGCGCGTCGCGGTGTAGTACTTGCCGGCTTCGGCGAAGTAGTCCCCGCCGATGCGCTCATAGCGGGCGACGCCATATTCGCGCCCTGCGTAGGGCACCGCCGCGGCACTGGCCTCCTTCAGGTTGTTCTCTTCCTGCAGCCAGCCAGTGGGCAGCACGGTGTGGCGGTTCGTGCCGCGCAGCAGGTCGTAGTCCTTGCGCACTGACCACTCACGGCGCGGCAGCGGTCTTGCGGTGTCGCTGCTGATCCACGTGGAGAAGGCAGCGCTGTGCTCCCAGCGGCCGAGTGATCCGTAGCGCGGGGATTCATCCACCTGGTAGACCACCTGCGCCCACCTGCCCCGCCGCTCCGCCTCGCTGAGCGCGCGGCGGGTCCAGCGGTTGCCGCCCTGGTATTCCACCAGGTGCGTGGGCTCGTACACCCACTCCTGCCGCCAGTGTTTGGTGACCATCGGGGGCATGGGCTTGCCGTCGGGCCCGGCCACATGCATCTCGAGGATATGCACCAGGCTCACGTGGCGCGGTTCATCCCGGTCGATGAACACCTGCTCGGTGCCCCAGGACTGGTACGGCCGGGCACGCGAGCCATCCCCGGTGAAAGCGGCCACTTCGAGGAAATCGAAATTGACGCGGAAATTGCCGGTCATCGCCAGGATGGCGCGCCGGTCGCGCTCCAGGTCGGGGATGCCCGGTTCCCGCAGCGCCAGCCACTGCGGCGAGGGCGCAGTCTCCACCTTCACCTCTACCCCCGTCGTGGTGCCGCCGCGTGGCGCGGGCGCGGCCGGACCCACCGGCCAGCTGAAGGTGTAGCGCGACTGCACGCGCTGCGAAGCCGCAGACGGCTCTGCCGGGATGGCCGCGAGGGGCGCCATCGCCAGCAGCGCGGCCAGGATGACGTTGCACAAGGTCTTCATGGGGCAGTTCCTCGGGTCTCCAGCGAGTATATGAGAACGGTTCTCATTGACAATCCGGCAATTGGCGCAACATTGCGGGTGAGGAAGATAGAATCCCGGGCCGCGAAACCGGATGCTCCCCGCCATGACCGTTGTCACCGACATTGAACGCCCCAGGCTTGAACCACCCGTGGAGGGTCGGCTGCTGCTGCATTCCTGCTGCGCGCCCTGCTCAGGCGAGGTGATGGAGGGGCTGCTGGCCTCGGGCATCGATTACGCCATCTTCTTCTACAACCCGAACATCCACCCGAAGCCGGAATACCTGCTGCGCAAGGAAGAGAACATCCGCTTCGCCGAAAAGCATGGCATTGAATTCATCGATGCCGACTACGACACGGCGAACTGGTTCACTCGCGTGAAGGGCCTGGAGCACGAGCCGGAGCGCGGCGCGCGCTGCACCGCCTGCTTCGACATGCGCTTCGAGCGCACCGCGCTGTACGCGCACGAGCACGGGTTCCCGATGATCGCAAGCGTGCTGGGCATCTCGCGCTGGAAGGACATGAACCAGATCAACGGCTGCGGGGCACGCGCCGCGGCGCGCTACCCGGATCTGGTGTACTGGGACTACAACTGGCGCAAGGGCGGCGGCTCGCAGCGCATGATCGAGATCAGCAAGCGCGAGCAGTTCTACCAGCAGGAATACTGCGGCTGCGTGTATTCACTGCGTGACACCAACGCCCACCGCGAGGCGCAGGGTCGCAAGCCGATCGAGATCGGCGTGCAGTTCTACGGGCGCGAAAGCACCTGATCCAGCGCAGCGGCAACGTGTGCGACCGTGCGGTCGACGTTGCGCAGCTTCTCCAGCCCGAACAGTCCCATGCGGAAGGTGCGGAATTCCGGCCCTTCGCCACACTGCAGCGGCACGCCCGAGGCGGTCTGCAATCCCGCACCCAGGAACTTCTTGCCGCTGTGGATATCCGGATCGGTGGTGTAGCTGACCACCACGCCGGGGGCCTTCCAGCCCTCCGCCGCCACGCTGGGCAGACCGCGGGACTCCAGCAGCGCGCGCACCTTCGCGCCCAGCTCCGCCTGCTGTGCACGCAGCTTCTCGAAACCATCCGCGCGCGTCTCCAGGATGGCATCGCGCAGGCGCACCAGCGCGTCGGTGGGCATGGTGGCGTGGTAGGAGTGCTGGCCTTTTTCATAGCCTTCGGCGATCTGCATCCACTTCTTCAGGTCGCAGGCAAAGCTCGAGCTCTGCGTGGCGTCGATCGCGGCGCGGGCGCGCTCGCCGAGCATCACCATCGCGCAGCAGGGTGAGCTGCTCCAGCCCTTTTGCGGGGCGGACAGCAGCACATCGACGGCGGTGGCCTTCATGTCCACCCACATGGCGCCCGAGGCGATGCAGTCGAGCACGAACAGCGCACCCACTTCGCGTGCAGCGGCGCCGACCACCTTCAGGTAGTCGTCGGTCAGGATGATGCCGCTGGCGGTTTCCACGTGCGGCGCAAACACCACCTTTGGCTTTTCGGCGCGGATGGCAGCGGCTACCTCTTCGGCCGGGCACGGCGCCCACGGGGCCTGCGGTCCGCTGCCCTGCTGCGTGGCCTTGCACACCACCTCGCCATCACCCAGCCCGCCCATCTGCAGGATCTGGCTCCAGCGATAGCTGAAGAAGCCATTGCGCACCACCAGCACCTTTTCGCGGTTGGCGAACTGGCGCACCACGGCCTCCATGCCGAAGGTGCCGCTGCCGGGCACCAGCACCACCGTCTGCGCGGCATAGACTTCCTTCAGCGCACCGATGATGTCCTGCATCACGCCCACGAAGCGCCGCGACATGTGGTTTAGCGCGCGGTCGGTGTAGACCACCGAGAATTCAAGCAGTCCGTCGGGGTCGACGTTGGGGAGCAAGCCGGGCATCACGATCTCCGTTCTGTTCGTCGCATCAGGCAGGCGCGGCATTGTAGGGGCCGCGCCCGCCCCTGTCCTGTCAGGCCGCGGCCGGGGGCCCGGAATTCCCCTCGTTGCGCAGTGCGATCACTGTGAGAGTGCGCGAGCCGCCCACCGGAGAGGGCCAGTCGATCGACTGTCCAGGGCGCATGCCCAGCAGCGCGGCACCAATGGAGGTGAGCACCGAGATGCGATCGCGGGTGACATCGGCCTCGTGCGGCCACACCAGCACCACCTCGCGTGTCCGGCCGCTCTGGTCATCGCGGAACGTGACCCCGGAGCCCACGCGCGCGAAGTCGCTGCCGATGGACTCATCAGGCAGCACCGTGGCACGTCCCAGCTCGCGGTCCAGGTATTCGGCAACCAGCGGCGAGGTGCGCGCGGCCGCATGGGCGAGGCTCAGCAGCCGGTCGTACTCGCTGGCGGGAATGGTGATTTCGGGCAGCGCAGCCGCCCGGGAATGCTGGTTGAGTTCCATGGTTTTCGCGCTCCTGTTGCAGTGAAGACAGGGCGGAGGAATTTTCGCTCCGCCCGTGGGACTACCCCGGGCGAAGCACACAAATGGCTACGCCCGGGGTGGGGGACCCTGGATGGAATGACCAGCCGCCGGGAAGGCAGGCAGGCAGATGGAATGGACGTAGCGGGACATGCAACGAGCATAGCCCCTGCCCGCCGCAAGTCAACCGCCGCGGACCGGATCAGGTGATTACATCATGTTGTGATATATTTACCTCCCCATCACCTGATTCATGGAGTCACCCATGGCATTGCAACTTGGAGACGTGGCGCCGGATTTCACCGCCGTCAGCACGCTGGGCACCATCAACTTCCACGACTGGCTGGGCGATTCCTGGGCGGTGCTGTTCTCGCATCCGAAGGACTTCACGCCGGTGTGCACCACCGAGCTCGGCTTCACCGAGAAGATCCGCCCCGAGTTCGAAAAGCGCGGCGTGAAGGTGATCGGGCTTTCGGTGGATGGCGTAAATGATCATGAGCGCTGGGCCGACGATATCGAGCAGACCCAGGGTGCACGACCGCGCTTCCCCATCATTGCGGACCCGGATCGCACCGTGGCCACCGCCTACGGAATGCTCCATCCCAAGGCCGACTCCACCCACACGGTGCGCTCGGTATTCATCATCGATCCTGCAAAGAAGATCCGCGCGTCCATCACTTACCCCGCCTCCACCGGGCGCAACTTCAATGAGGTGCTGCGGGTGATCGATTCACTGCAGCTCACCGACAAGCACAAGGTGGCCACGCCGGTGAACTGGAACAAGGGCGATGACGTGATCATCGTGCCGTCGGTATCCAATGATGAGGCCCGCAAGCTCTTCCCCACGGGGTGGAACGAACAGCGGCCCTACCTGCGGCTGGTGAAGCAGCCCGCCTGATGGCACGCATGGGCGCCATGATGGTCCTGCGTGGGCCGGACACGGTAACGGAAGCATCCGCGACACCTGCGACGGAAGACCCCTGGCGCTTTGCGCCGCTGGATGGAGCCCTTGCTGAGGAGGCACGCCAGCTGATTGGCCAGCTCGACTCCACTCAGCGCCTGTGGCTGAGCGGCTACCTGGCCGGCGGCTTCGCCCCCGTTCCCGCGCCCGTGGCGGCGACGGCGACGGGCGCCAGCCCGGCGGCTGCGCCGGTGACCATCCTTTTCGGATCGGAGAGCGGCAACTCGCAGCGCCTTGCCCGGCAGCTCGCGCAGCGCCTCGGCGACAGGCAGGCCCGGCACCGCGTGCTCGACATGATGGACTGCCGCAAGGCCGACCTGGAGCAGGCACAGCGTCTCGTGGCCATCGTCAGCACTCATGGAGATGGTGATCCTCCGGAAACCGCTCACGGCCTGTTCGAGCTGCTTGCGGGCAACCGTGCGCCGGCACTGGCCGGCAGGCAGTTTGCGGTACTGGCGCTCGGAGACAGCAGTTACGAGCATTTCTGCGCCGCAGGCAGGAAGCTCGACGCGCGACTTGCGCAACTGGGAGCACAGCGGCTGCTATCACGCGTGGACTGCGATGTGGACTTCGAGGCTGCGGCAGAGGCGTGGCTCGAGGCGGTGACAGTACAGCTGACCGAGACGCCGGCCGCACCGTCCATTGCCGCGGTGAATGCCGATGGCGCGAAGACGCCGGCGCGCAACTGGAACCGGAAGAACCCGCTGCACGTGCCAACACTGGCCAACCAGAAGCTCACGATGCCGCAGGCCTTCCGGGAAGTGCGGCATGTCGAACTGTCACTGCCGGAGGAGGTGCGCTACACACCGGGCGACGCGCTGGGCGTCGTGCCGCGCAACGATGAGGCGCTTGTTTCGGCACTTCTGGGCCGGTTGGGATTCGACCAGGACACCCCGGTGCAGGCTGCGGGGCACGAGTTGCCATTGCGCACAGCCTTGCTGGAGCACCGGGAAGTCGCCACGCTGAGGGCGCCATTCCTGCAGCGTTATGCCGAAGCCACAACAAATTCCGGCTTGTTGCACCTGGCGCAGCAAACCGACGGCCTGCAGGACTTCCTGCACGGACGCGACCTGCTTGACCTCGTGCAGGAATATCCGCCGCAGGGTCTTGATGCGGCCAACCTGGTTGAACTGCTGCCGCCACTGGCGCCGCGTCTTTATTCCATCTCTTCCAGCACCCTCGCGACTCCGGGTGAGGTGCATCTCACCGTTGGCCTCGTGGCATACCAGATGCGGGAGCGCGCACGGCGCGGCGTGGTCTCCGGAATATTCGCGGACCTGGCCGAGGGACAGGCCCTGCCCGTCTATCTCCATCGCAATGAAGGTTTCCGCCTGCCTGGTGACCCGCGCGCGCCCATCGTGATGGTGGGTGCAGGCACTGGCGTGGCGCCATATCGAGGCTTCCTCGCCGAGCGCGAGGCCACCGGCGCCACGGGGCGCAACTGGCTGGTGTTCGGCAATCGCTCCTTCGAGCATGACTTCCTCTACCAGAGCGAGTGGCTCACCTGGCGCCGGCGCGGCCTGCTCGCACGGCTCGACGTGGCCTTCTCGCGCGACCAGGCGCAGAAATGCTACGTGCAGCATCGCCTGCGCGAACAGGGCGCCCTGCTGTGGGCCTGGCTCAATGAAGGCGCTCACCTGTACCTGTGCGGCGACGCGCAACGCATGGCACCGGATGTGGAGCATGCCTTGATCCAGGTCTTCCGCGTGCACGGCGGGCTCGACGAGGAGCGTGCGGCCGAGCACCTGAGTCAGCTGCGCCGCGAGCGGCGCTACCAGAAGGATGTGTACTGATGAGTGATGTCCTGCCCCGCAATGATCTGTCCGCGCCGCTGGACCAGTTGCATTCCAACGAGCGCGTGAAGCACGAGAGCCGGCAGTTGCGCGGCACACTCGAGGCGAGCCTGTCCGATGCCGCCACGGGGGCGGTCGATGAAACCGATACGCTTCTCAGCAAGTTCTTCGGCATCTACCAGCAGGACGATCGCGACCTGCGGGAGGAGCGGCGTCGCGCAAAGCTCGAGCCGCGCTACCAGTTCATGGTCCGCGTACGCCTGCCGGGCGGAGTGTGCCTGCCCCACCAGTGGCTGGCACTCGACGCGCTCGCCCGCGCCCATGCCGGCGACACGTTGCGCCTCACCACACGCCAGACGTTCCAGTTCCACGGCATCCGCAAGCATCAGTTGCGCGCACACCTCCAGGGCTTGCATGCCGTGGGACTGGACACCATCGCCGCCTGCGGCGATGACAACCGCAATGTGATCTGCACGGCCAATCCCCTGCTCTCGCCCGCGCACGCGGCGGCAAGCGAACTGGCGCACCGCATCGGCAACCACCTGCTGCCGCGCACCGGCGCCTATCGCGAGGTATTTCTCGGGGAGCCGGCCGCCACTTCTCAACCAGCACAGGAGGAGCCGCTCTACGGCACCACCTACCTGCCGCGCAAGTTCAAGATCGCGCTGGCCGTGCCGCCGCGCAATGACGTGGATGTCTTCGCCCATGACCTGGGCTTCATCGCTGTCATCGAGGATGGCCGCATCATCGGCTACAACGTGCTCGCCGGCGGCGGGATGGGCATGACACACAACCAGCCGCAGACCTTCCCGCGGCTGTCTGAACCGGTTGGCCTTTGCAGGACAGAGGACGTGCTGGCTGTCGCCGAGCATGCCATGTGCATCCAGCGCGACTTCGGCGACCGCCGTGATCGCGCGCATGCGCGCTTCAAGTACACCATCGAGGATCGGGGCATCCCGTGGTTCCGCGCAGAGCTGGAGCGGCGGCTCGGCCATGCCCTGGACGAGGCGCGACTGGTGCGGTTCACGACCTCCGCTGATCCCTCCGGTTGGGAAAGCTCTGCGGATGGCCTGTGGCACTTCGCCCTGCACGTCCCCAACGGCAGGCTCGTGGATCGCCCGGGGGCAGCCTGGCTTACTGCCCTGCGCGAGATCGCTGCCATCCACAAGGGCGTGTTTGCGCTCACCACGAACCAGAACGTCATCATCGCAGGCGTGGCCGAAGGGGAACGCCCCAGGATCGAGACCCTGCTGCGGGAACAGGGACTTGTCCGGGCACAGCCACGGGACCCGCTGCGCGCACAGGCCATGGCCTGCGTGGCGCTGCCAACCTGCGGCCTCGCCATGGCGGAAAGCGAGCGGTACCTGCCCTCGCTGCTGGGAAAGATCGCCTCGATACTGGCTGAACTGGGCCTCTCATCGCGGCCCATCTCGGTGCGCATGAGCGGCTGTCCGAACGGCTGCTCCCGACCTTTCCTCGCCGAGATCGCATTGGTGGGCAAGGCACCCGGACGCTACGACCTCTACCTGGGAGCCAGTCCCTCGGGCCAGCGGCTCAACGTGCTGTACCGCCAGACGCTGGACGAAGCCCGGATCCTCCAGGAGCTGCGCGCCGTGCTCAACCGCTACGCACGCGAGGGACACCAGGGGGAAGCCTTCGGGGATTTCGTGACCCGCGCGGCCATCGTCTCGGCACCCGGCGTGTTGGACGCCTGACGCCGGGCCATGCAGGGCTGAACATGGATGAGCGGGCACGACATCAGGAGCCCGTGAAATCGACCAGGCCGCGGCGGGTCGATCCGCTGTTGATGATGACTGTCGGACTGGGCGTCTTCTTCCTGGCTGTGCTCGCCCTGCTCGCCATCAGCGGCTGAGACCACCGCGCTTGGGATTCCTCCAGCCGACCTGTACGCTTGCCTGCGGCAATGAACAAGTCAGACTTTGAACTGCTGGCCGATTTCCGCTACCAGCTGCGCCGCTTCCTGCGCTTCAGCGAGGATGCCATCCAGGCAGAAGGTCTCACTCCCCAGCAATATCAGCTGCTGCTGCAGATCAAGGGGTTTCCGGGTCGCAACTGGGCCTACGTCGGAGAGCTGGCAGAACGGCTGCAGGCCAAGCATCACGGCACCGTCGCGCTGGTGTCCCGCTGCGAGCTCGCCGGGCTGGTGCGCCGGGAGACAGATCCGGACGACAAGCGCCAGGTGCGCGTTCACCTCACCGACGTCGGGGAAAACCGGCTTACGCGGCTGGCGCGCCTGCACAAGGACGAGCTGCAATCGCTGGCGAGCGTGTTCCGGGTGTCGCGAATCGCGGCGTTCAATGATCGAGAGTGAAATGCGCGGCGAAAAGTCTGGCGGAGAGTGAGGGATTCGAACCCTCGAAGGGCTTTTGACCCTTACACCCTTAGCAGGGGTGCGCCTTCGACCACTCGGCCAACTCTCCGTTTCCCGGCACGGCCGCCGGCCATGGCAGGCTGGGGCTGCCGTGGGCAGACGCGGGATGATACTGGCCTGGGCGGGAGGGGTAAAGGTTCGGGAATTCCGCGGCTTGCGTCAGGCGGCCGCCAGCGGATCCCCGCCTGGCGGATGGCCATCCGCCGGAGCGTCGCCACGCGCGCGACTCTTCTGCTCGTACATCCGGCCATCTGCCCGCCGCAGCAGCGCACCGGCATCGCGGCCGTCATGCGGATAGACGGCGACACCGATGCTGGCCTCCAGGCGCACCATCTCCCGCCCCATTGCAAAGGTTTCTTCAACGGCCTGGCGGACCTGCCGTGTCACGCGCGCCGTGTCTTCCGGCGTGGCCAGGTCCGGGATCACCAGCACGAACTCATCACCACCGTAGCGGGCGATGGTGTCCTCGGCACGCACGCGCGCGGCGAGTCGGCGGCCCAGCGCGCAGAGCAGCTGGTTGGCCATCTCGTGGCCCAGGCTGTCGTTCACCTGCTTGAAGCCGTTGAGGTCCAGGAACAGCACCCCCACCGCCCCGCCCTTGCGTTCGGCCACCACGATGGCGTGCTCCAGGCGGTCCAGCAGCAGCATGCGGTTGGGCAATCCGGTGAGCGCATCGTGCGTGGCCTGGTGGCGCAGCTGGCGCTCGATGTCCTTCATCTCGCGGATGTCCCAAGCGATGCTCGACAGCGTGGTGGTCTCCCTGCCGTGCTGCTCGCGCACACGATGGGCCATCAGCACCTGCGAGACAGGCACCTCGGCGCCGGCGTTGTCGAGCAGTGTCATCTCGCCACGCCAGATGCCTGAGCGCAGGCAGGTGGGGATGGCCTCATCGAGCAGGGTGTCGCAGGACTGCGGCGAATAGATGTCGAACACAGTGCGCGCCGCGATGCTGGTCTGCGTGCCGATGCCAAGCATCTGGCGGCCGACGCCATTCATGTAGAGCAGGCGGCCCTGGCTGCTGGAAACCATCACCATGCCCGGAGTGGCATCGATCAGCGCCATCAGGCAATCGCGAAGGATTGCCGGGGAGCGACCCGCATCGAGCGAGTCGTTCAAGAAATGGCGGGGTTGGCCGGGAGGAAACCCCGGGCCCGCTGCCGAATCTACCGTGATTTCCATGCCCACCACCGCTGCTGCTGCGCTGTGGCAATACCTTAGATTGCATGGGCCCACAGGCAATCGGGTGAATACCCCAGCGCGTCACGGGTGAATCAGCCCCCTCCTCACCGCATAGCGCACAAGACCTGCTGTATCGTGGATGTCGAGCTTCTTCATCAGGTGGGTACGATGTGACTCGGCGGTCTTCAGGCTGATGCCCAGGCTCGCGGCCACCTGCTTGGTCTTCTGGCCTTCGGCGATCAGCTGCAGCACTTCGCGCTCGCGCGCTGTAAGCGGATCAATCTCCAGGGAATCCCGGTTGCGGTAGGCATCGATGACGATCTGGGAGATGCCGGGGCTGAAATACATGCGGTCCTTGGAGGCTTCCTTGATGGCGCGCAGCAGGTCGGCGCTGGCTTCGGTCTTGATCACGTAACCGTGCACCCCGGTGTCCAGGGCCTCGATCACGTAAGGGCTCTCCTTGTGCATGGTGAGCAGGATCACCTTGGTGCGCAGGCCGTCGGCTGCCACGGTACGCGCCACATCAAGACCGTTGAGGCCGGGAAGCGTGATGTCGACGATGGCGATGTCCGGCTTCACACGCCGGATCAGCTCCACTCCCTCGCGGCCGTCACAGGCTTCGCCCACCACCTGGAAGCCCGGCTCACCCTCCAGCAATTTCCTGATTCCCTGCAGCAGGATCAGATGATCATCGACGATGACGACTCGGACCATGACGCTCCTAGACAACCGGCACAACGGGCTCCAGCGGCACCACCACTTCGACGCGCGTGCCCTGTCCCGGCGCCGAGATGATCTGGCAGGTGCCTCCAACGGCGCTTGCGCGCTCCCTCATGCCCAGCAACCCCAGGCCACGCTTGCCCCCGGGTGCCAGCACTGTATCCACGTCGAAACCGGCGCCGTCGTCACTGATCACGCAGCGCACCTGTTCGGCGCCCTGCGGACCGCCGCCGACCTGTTCAATCGTGATGGTGACGTTCGGTGATCCGCCGCCGTGGCGCACGGCGTTGTTCAGCGCCTCATGCGCGATGCGATACACGGCGATCTCCGCCCCCACCGGCAGTCGCGTGCGCAACTGGCCGATCACCTTGATCTTCAGGCCGGTGCGCTGCTCGATGCCCTGGCCCAGGAACTCCAGCGCGGGCCGCAGTCCCAGGTCATCGAGGATGGTGGGCCGCAGCTCGTGCGAGAGGTGGCGCAGCTGCTCGCCGGTCTCATCCAGCAGGCGCCGCACGCTGGCCAGCCGACGGTGGCCGCTTGGCAGCAGCTCGCGCACGGCCATGTCGAGTTCCAGCGTGGCGGTGGCGAGGATGCTGCCAGCCTGGTCGTGCAGCGCATGGGCGATGCGGCCCACTTCGCCTTCCAGCAGTTCGTTGAGACGCCGCAGCGCGGCGTTGGCCTCATCCACCGAGCGCAGGCTGATCTCGAAGGGCGAAAGGCTCTCCAGCAGGAAGCTGCCGGCCATGTCATCGGCGGACTTGCGTGGCAGCAGCGTGGCCACGGCCTTTTCGTGCATGGAAACCAGGTCCAGGATGCCCAGGCCGCCAGCCAGCGCACGGCGCCCGATCTCATATGCGTTGCTCAGCGCGGCCTCGCCGGCGCCGTCCATGAATCGCTCCAGCGCCGCACGGTACTCATCTGTGTAGCGTTCCGCCTGGGTCATGGCCCACCCCATTGAACGCGGGCCACGAGGACGAGCGCATCGTCATGGCCATTGCCATGTTGCGCGAGCAAACGATCAGCCAGGCGGCGCGGCGGCTCCAGGCGGTCTATGTTGTCTGCGAACCCGGCGCCAACCCCGTCGGTTGCCACCACAAGCATGTCACCCGGCACGATCCGGATGCTCGACAGCGCTGGCGGTGGCATGGACACCCCGACCACACCGCTGCGCACCAGCAGCTCTGTACGATCCAGCTTGCCGGACGGAGATGGATGGAACAGCACGGCGGCGATGTTGCCGACTCCGAGCCACTCCAGTCGCTGCTGCCTGAGGTCAAGGTCGAGCAGAGTGATCGCGGCGCCGCGCGTTTCGCGCAGGCGCTCGTGGCAGCGAACCATCAGTCCGGTCACGGAATCCCCTCCTGACGCATGCAGCACCTCACAGGCCGCTTCCGCGGCGACCGCGGCCTTGGAGCCATGTCCCAGCCCATCGATGACGCCGATCAACGCCCGCTCGTCCAGCTGATGGACATGGCAGCGGTCCCCGGACTGCAGCTCTCCCGGCACAGTCGACTGTGCGACCCCTACCTCCAGAATCTCGCGCGTCATCGTCGTCTCTTTCCAAGAGTCACCGTCGTGCCGCTGGAGTTGGAAACGATCTCGAAGTGGTCGGCGATGCGGCGCACGCCGGCCAGGCCGAGCCCGAGGCCACCTGATGTGGAGTAGCCGGAACGCATGGCCGACTGCATGTCGGCGATGCCGGGGCCTTCGTCGCGCGCGATCACGAACAGCATGCCGTCGTGGGTGGAGCGCATGATGATCTCGCCCCGCTCGGCATACCGCACGATGTTGCGCGCGAGCTCGGAGATCGCCGCCGCGATCAGTGTGGCCTCGCTGGCGGAAAATCCCAGGTTGGTGGCGAGGCTGCGACCATGCTGGCGCGCCTCCACCACGTCCTCGGAGGTGGCAACGACCACTCGCGCGTCGAAGGAACCTGAGTCGACGCTCCTGGAGGTCATGTTCATCGCGCACCCAGGAAGGACAGGCCCTCCTCCAGGTCCAGCGCGGTGGGAATGTCCTCGAGGGTGAGGCCCAGCTGCACCATGGCAAAGGCGACTTCGGGCTGGATGCCCACGATCACGGTCTTGGCACCGCGCAGGCGGATCATGTGCGCAAGGTCGCGCAGGGTCCGCGAAGCAAAGGAATCCACCACGTCGAGTGCCGTGACGTCGACGATCACACCGCGCGTGCGGTGGATGGAGACCTGCTTCACCAGCGCATCGCGCAGCCCCACCAGGTCAACGTCCGTGAGGGCGGACTGGATGCTGGCGATGAGCACATCCCCTTCCTTCAGGATGGGGACCGATGACCAGGATTGTTGGTTACCCCTGCGGCTATCCACTGGCTCGGGCTTCATCTTGCAGGGAGAACGGCACCACCTTGTAGCCCAGCAGGCGCTCGGCCTGCTCGATGCCGCCCTGCAGATCGCCGACGGTGTTCATCTTGCCCAGGTCCACGCCGATGTTGACCAGCGTTTGTGCAATCGAGGGCGAGAGACCAGTGACGATCACCGTTGCGCCGAGCAGTCGCGTCGCCTCCACCGTCTGCACCAGGTGGTTGGCGATGCTGGAGTCCACCGCCGGTACGCCGGTGAGATCCATCACCACCACCTTGCCGCGCGTGGCACGGATGCCATGCAGCAGCTGTTCGGTGAGCTGGCGGGCACGCTGGGGATCGATGGCGCCGACGATGGGCAGGATCAGCAGGCGCTCGCGCACCTGCAACACCGGTGTTGAAAGTTCGCGGATGGCTTCCTGCTGCTCGCGGATGATGCGCTCGCGCTCCTGCACGAAGCCCACTGCCACGGTGTTGGCGATGCGGTTGGCGGCTGGCTCATAGGCATCGAGGATGCGGTTGAGCTTGGCGAAGTCATGCTGGTACTTGGCAAACAGGGAGCGGGCCAGCACGTCGCGCAGCAAGAGCACGATGCCGACGACCTCGTCGGTTTCCACGCCGCGCGGAATGATGCGTTCAGAAAGGTTTCGCGCGTAGGCCTGCAGGGCTTCGAAAGTGCCGGTTTCCAGCGCTTCAACGTACTGGTCGTACACAGCGGTGGCTTCGCTGAAGACCTCCTCCTCGCTCATGGCCGTCAGCAGTCGCGCCTTGGTGATGCGCTGGGCCCATTCCTGGCGCAGGTCGGTGCGATGCTCACGCAGGTGCGCGACGAGTTCGCTGAGTAGGGTGCTGGCTGCCTGGTCCCGCAGCGGGTGCGGCGAGATCTTCGAGTGATCCAGCTCGTGCATCGTCGTCTCCCTGTGCAATGTCGCGTGCATCGCGCGATTATGCCGATGCGCCACAGGGATTCCCTGAGTCGTTCAGGTGTTCACCTGAGGCCCGAGACCCTTCCTTTCGCGTTGATGCGCGTTATGCGGGCTCGCGGCGGAAATGTCGGCGATCTCCTACAACTGGTTCCGTCCTGCTCCTTCAATTACAGTTCTGCTTGAGCGAAAGGCAAACCTGTCGAGAGGCAGGGACGCAAAGCTACCGGTCTTGCGGCCCTTAAGGGTCGCAAGAAAGCGGGGCTGCCGGCTGGATCAACCCAGTCGTGAGTCACGATTACGCGCACCCGGCCGGTTTCGGCTGGCACGCCTATTCAGACCTTTCACTTTGCCCTTCGGGGCCGGGTGACCGGTCGCTGAAGGAAGGCGTGCCAATAGCTCCACACGGGGCCGGGGATATTCAGGATGAACTTGACTGGTTTTCGCGCGTTGCCGCGCGCGATGGTGTCAGCCTGCGCACTTGCCCTTCTTCTCACTGCCTGCGGCGGATCCTCCGGTGACGATACGGCTGACGCCAGCACGGCGCCGCCAACGCAGTCGCCGGCCACGACGCCCCAGCCAGCACCGCAGTCATCGGCGCCCGGGTCCGGTTCAGGCGAGCCCACTTCGCCCGCCGCCCCTGCCGCACCGCCGCCTGCCCCGCCCGCGGAACCGGCGCCGGCTCCGGCTCCGCCCGCCTCGCAGCCTGGCGCAAAGCTGCTGTTCAACTCCGGATTCGAAGGCGGGTCGGTGAGCCTGCTGCCGCCGGCCAACTGCTGGGGCACCGGCTGCTGGCAGGATATGGTCGGCCTCGACAGCCTGACCAACTTCACCTGGCCTGCGGAGGTGTGGGGCGGTGGCGGCAAGTTCCTGATGCTCAGCTCTCCGGTCACCACGAACGGGACCACCATGGGCGACTACATGTTCAACCGGCTCGACCGCCTCACCGCGCATGACGGCCGCGACTCTACTGCACTGTTCCAGCAGATCACGAAGAACGCGAATGGCACCGCGCCCATGGGAACCTCGCCCATGCAGAACGAATTCGTGTTCATGCCCAAGACCGAAAGCAGCGACATGTACGTAAGCTACTGGATGAAGCTGCAGCCGGACCTGGTCGAGAAGATGAGCAATCTTCCTGCGGGACCTGGCGTCAGCGGCGGCGGCACGTGGCGCGCCGTGTTCGCACTGAAGACCGGCGGCCAGACCTCATGGGGTGAGCCCGCCGACAATGGCGACTATCGCATCGAGGCATATGTGATGACCTACGGCGGCGTAAAGCCCTACTGGGTGCTGCTGGGCGATGCCAATGCCGGCGGTGGTGCCCCTGCCACGAACGCATTCCGGGTGGAAAATCGCAACGTGGCGGTTCCGGTGGGGGAATGGTTCAAGTTCGAGATCTTCTGGCACCGCAGTAGCGGTTCCGAGGGGCGCGTGTGGATGGCGGTGAATGGGCAGGTGGTGGCTGACCGGCGCGGAGCCAATATGGGCGCCTGGAACATGCCCATCAACCGCATCATGGCACCGCTGCTCTACGCCGGCAGCACAATGCCGGTATACCAGTGGATAGATGAGGTCGAAGTGTGGGACGGCTTCCCGTCCGCGGGCAGCAACCCACCCTACGCCGCCCACTGATGGCTGGGGGCCATTTCAGAAGTTCGCCCGCAACTCCAGGCCGTAGAGAGCAGCGCCGTATTCGGGCACTGTGTCGGATGCCCTGCGCCCCTCATGGCGACCGAAGAGCCGCAGCCCGAAGGTGGGCGTGAGCCGGAAGTCCATGGTAAGTCCAGCAATGAACAGGTTTTCACGGAAGGTGCCAGGGTTCGCCACGGGCCCAAGTGCCACGTCGCCGCGATAGATCCGGTGGCTGGACTCCAGGTTCAGCGAGATCTGTGTGCGTGGACCAATTGAAAACGCCGGGCGCAGCGCGATGCCCCTGGACAGCACGTAACCCACGTTTACCTGTTCCCATTCGCTGACGTCCCGCTGCGCAACTGCGGCGATGGCGACCCTGGAAGAGGGACGCCATTCGTAGGTGACCGAACCGGTCCAGGTGGAAAGGTCGCGCTGTGGAAACTGACGGTGGTCTCGCGCAACATAGCCGCCGCGCAGGTCAAACCGTGACTTTGCCGCAGGAGCCCATTGCAGCAGCCCCCCCATGCGGTGCTGGCGGTAGGAGTTGTCCACCCTCAGCAGGCCCACGGATTGCAGGTTCGGCAGCGTGGCATCGGCATAGCTGGCGTAGACGCCGATGCTGTTTCCCGCAGGACTCTGGTAGGTGAGCGTGGCGCTGCCGCCATCGCGCTGCATGTCGCTGGTCTGGAACTGGCCGGAGTTGTTGTGGTGCTCGATTCGCTCCACTCCTGCACTGAGTCGCCAGCGCACGCCCACATTGAGGGCGCCTTCGGCATCGAAGCGCTGTATGCGCAGCTGGTTGGGCGCGGCGCTCTGTGTGCCGCTGCGCAGATTGGCCAGCGATGAAAGCACCGACTCCGCACTGTAGCCAATACGACCATCCAGCCGGCTACCCGCCTGCCACAGCCAGGCTGTGCGCAAGCTCCACGCCTGGTGGTCCAGTTCGCTGAACTTGTCGAAGTGCTGGTCGCTTCCCGCAGCCTCGCCGCGGAAGCGCTGCCCGCTCACAGGCAGCTCCAGGCGCAGGCCGGCCGAAATGATGCGGTAGGCGTCACTCTGCGGTCCGGTGGCGCCCGGCTGCCGGAACACGTTGTCTTCGCCGGTCAGGCCAACCGCGGCTGTGGCGCCGAACTTGTCCTCGCCGTCTTCGGCGGCGAGGGTCGTGTCCAGCTGCCAGAAAAGCGCGGCGGTGGCGACAAGGCAACCCTTCAGTCGCTGCAGACCACGACCCTTCGTGGCCTTCTCAGGGCCTGATGATGCGGGCATCAAGTGCCCTCCCCACTGCCTGGGCGCGGTTGACCACGTTGAGCTTGCGCAGGATCTTCTGCACGTGGTTCTTCACCGTGAGCGCGCTGATACCAAGGATGGCTCCGATTTCACCATTGCTCTTGCCGAGGTAGACCCAGCGCAGGATGCCGCGTTCCCGCTCGGTGAGGATGCACCCCGCGTTGGCAGGCGCGCGCGCATCAGCGCCAGGTCCACGAGTCTGGGTACGCACCCAGGCCGCATGCAAGGCAGGATTCACGAGTTGCACAAGGTAGCTCTCGCGCGCACCAACCGTGCCGGGTGGGCAGACAAAAATGGTCAGGCCTTCCACCTCTCCATCCGCATCGTGCCAGCCGTGCACCAGCAGCTCCGTGGCCCCGCTTCGCATCAGCTCGCGCAGCCCGGTGCTTCCGCCAGTGGCGGCGAGCTCCTCGGCAGTGAAGATGCAGGGCTTGAACTGCCGCTCCACCCACTTGTCAGCCAGGCTGGAAAGCAGTGTCCCCTCCCTGGCAAGCAGGTCAGCGAGTGAACTGCCCGAGGCCACGACGGTGGAAAATGCGTCCACGGTGAAGGAGGGATCGCGTGCCTTTCGCAGGGCACACACCAGCACCCGATGGCGGATCAGGTTCAGGAGCAACCCCTGCGTCCAGGTAAAGAAATGCGCCCGCGTCGTGACCCGCAACGATGCATCCATGTTCAGGAGCAGGCCTTCGATGCTGTGGGCATCGAGCAGCGCCCATCCCATGGCATTCGGCGGCGCTTCCTCTCCGGATTGCGGTGCCCGGGTGGGTACGGCGCTCACAAGCCGAAGTTCCGGTTCGGCGTGCGTGCCCTCTTTCCTGGCACGCGCTCTCACCACGCGAAGTCCGGCCGTCTCAGTATGCATTTTTCCGCTCCAGTACCACGCCCAATGTCCGCACGAGGATCCACAGGTCCAGCGACAGGGACCATTCACGCAGGTATTCCAGGTCGCACTCGACACGTGCCCGCATCTGCACGGTGTCGGTCTCGCCGCGCAGGCCCCTGACCTGCGCCAGGCCGGTGATCCCCGGTCGCACCTTGTGGCGGATCATGTAGCCCGGGATGAGCTTGCGATAAAGTTCATTGTGGGCCACGGCATGTGGCCGCGGGCCAATCACGCTCATGCGCCCCTGCAACACGTTGAGGAACTGGGGGATCTCGTCCAGGGAGTATTGACGCAGGATCTTTCCGATGGGCGTAGTGCGCGGATCATCGCGCGTGGCCTGCTTCACCACGCTGCCGTCATCGAGACAGGTCATGGTGCGGAACTTGTAGACCACGATCTCGCGCCCGTCGACGCCGTAGCGGCGCTGCCTGAACAGCACCGGACCGGTCGAGGTCATCTTGATGGCAACTGATATGGCCAGGGCCAGCGGGGAAAGCAGCACCAACGCCACACTCGCCAGCAGCAGGTCGCTGGCCCGCTTTGCCATGCCTGCCACGCCGCAGAACGGTGACTCGCACAGTGCGATGGCTGGCAGTCCGGCAATGGTCTCGACCCGCGCCTGGATGAGGTCGAACGACAGCACGTCAGGCACGAAGTACACGGAAGCGGTGGTGTCATGCAGCTCTTCGACCAGCCGCCGAATGCGTGGATGCCAGCAGGGCAGCGCACAGTACACCACGTCCACGTGGTTCCTTTTCACGTAGTCGGCCAGTTCGCTGAGCGAGCCGAGGATGCGATGCTCCCCGGCTCCTTCCAGGCGATTGCAGTCGCGGTCGTCGAAGTACCCGGACACCTGCGTAGACAGCAGCGGGTCGCCATTGATGTGGTTCGCCAGCATGCAACCTGTCGGGTTCACACCGGCGATGACGGCCGTACGGCGACCGGCATCCGCAGCCCAGCGACCCAGCAGCCGCGGCACCGCCCGGTGCGCCACAACCTGCAACACTGGCGCAGCCAGTGCCCAGGACAGCAGCAGGGCCGGATTGAACTGCGCCAGCGTGCCTGTGGCTGAACCCAGCGCGTAGAGGATGGCACATACCAGCATCCACCTCAGCATCACGGCACCCGGTGAGGATCCGGCCGAGGCTGCGGGGACCGGCGACCTGAAAGCCAGGGTGAGAGCCACGGCCAGCAGCACCAGGATGGCGTGGGCAGCAGTGAGCTGTACGTCAAACCACCTCGCGCAGACCAAGAGTGCCGCAGGTGCGGCGGCCGCATCGATGAATACGCGAAGCAGCGAGGACCGCCCTGGGGGCAGCACGCCAATTGGCGGAAGGCCGCCAGTGCGCGGCACTGCCCGACGCGCTGTTCCGAGGTAGGCGGCAGCCGTGGAACTGGAGTCAGGCAACATCGGCCCGCGCTCCGAGCGGCATGTCGGACAGGTCGTGCATGCGCGCCACCAGCTTGGCCACCGCGGAACTCAGCGCCGGTGCCGGCACCGGCTCCGGGCAGGTGCGCCAGCGATAGCCCAGGCCGCGCACGGTTTCGATGAGTTCGCCGTGGCGGGAAGGCAGTGCGCGGCGCAGGCGCCGGACATGCACATCCACGGTGCGCTCTTCGACATACACGTCGTCTCCCCAGACCTCATCGAGCAGTTTACGGCGCGTAAGGGTCCAGCCGGAGTGCGTGATGAAATACAGCAGCAGACCGAACTCCATGCGCGACAGCTCTATTTCGCGATCGCTGCAGGTCACCCGCCGGGCCGCCGGATCCACGCGCAGGCCCTGGACCTCGATGGCTTCATCGATGTGTTCGGGAGCCCGGCGCCGAAGCACTGCCCTGACCCGGGCGAGCAGCTCGCGCATCGATACCGCGCGAGGCAGGCAATCATCCGCGCCGCACTCCAGTGCTGCGACCGTGTGTTCCTCTTCGGGTCGGGTGCTGAGCACGATGATCGAAATGCCCGCCGTACGCGGATCGGCGCGCAACTGGCGGGCGAACATCAGGCCCGGGGTACCAGGGGCCCAGTCAAGCAGCGTCGCATCCGGTCGGAGCTTTTGCACCAGCACCTCGGCTTCGCCGAAGCCGCGTGCACGGGTGACTTTGTATCCCGCGTTACGAAGGTTTTCCGCCATCAGCTCGCAGGTAGCCGTATCGCGTTCCACAATGAGAATCGAGCACTGCATTTTGCATCTCCCTGCCAATCGGGCCTGCCGGTCTGTCGTTCACTTGTTCTTTTGAACGACACACTTACGAAGCGTGGAGCAATGCTAATGACCGATGTACATGCGTCGCTATCGGTACAACCATCGACCCGTACCCGGGTGAATCGCGCAGGCAGGCAAGGGGAAAGACCTGATATAGGCCGAAAGTAGGTCGCGACCTACAAATGAATTCTCCACAAACCCTGATCCGATCGGATCAAATATCCGTGCAATCCGATCGCGAGTGTGGTCGGTACTGTTTCCCGCAGCGGAGGAGACCCATGAAACCCACTTTCACTGCACTTGCCCGATTCGTCTCACTTGTGGCGTTTGCCATGGTTGCCTGGAGCCCGGTGGAACAGGCCATGGCCGCGGAACCCGTGCTTGGTCCGGGCGATACCGTGCGCGTGACGGTATTTGACGACCCGAGCCTCACCACAGAAGCCCGGCTTTCCCTGCAGGGCACCCTCGCTTTCCCCTTGCTGGGTGAAGTGGCGATCGGCGACCGCACGCCTTCGGATGCGGCGAAGATCATCAGCGACCGGCTGAAGCAGGGCCGCTTCCTGCAGGATCCACGCGTCAGTGTTGCGCTGGTGGAGGTACGCAGCCGTCGCGTGATGGTGATGGGCCATGTTGCGAAGCCTGGACAATACGCGCTTGACGGCACCAATGAACGTCTCATCGACATCCTCGCCCTCGCCGGCGGACGCTCAGAGACGGGCGCTGACACAGTGGTGGTCACGCGCCGCAATGGGGAGGCCCAGACGTTCGAGGTCAACGTTGCCGAGATGTACCGCAAGGGCGACCTGAGCTCAGACCTTCGCCTGGAAGGTGGCGACGTGATCTACGTGCCGGAGGCGCCTGTGTTCTACGTATACGGGGCAGTGCAGCGTGCCGGAGTGTATCGGCTCGAACCAGCCACCTCGGTGCGAGCGGCCCTGTCGGTAGGCGGCGGACTCACCCAGCGCGCTTCGCAGCGTCGCATCGAGATCCATCGCAAGCTGCCGGACGGAACCGTGAGGGAATTCAAGGCCGACCTGAAAGATCCGATCCAGCCGAATGATGTCATCTACGTGAAAGAGAGCCTGTTCTGATGAACCCGTCACTCTTCTTCCTGGTCTTGCGGGCACGCTTTGGCCTGTTCGCGATGACCCTGTGCGCCACACTGGTGGCTGCTGCCCTGGTCACGCTGCTGATGCCCAAGACCTACCAGGCAACAGCCTCCATGGTGATCGAGCAGCGCGAGGCCCAGTCACTGCGGGACGGCGCCACGGCCTACATGTCCACCGCAGAACGCACGGCCTACCTGCAGACCCAGGTGGAGATCCTCAAGAGTCCGGCAGTGACGCGTCGCGTGGTCGCCACGCTGAAGCTGGCTGAGCGCCCGGAACTCAAGGAAGCGTACGCTGCCACCGATCAGCGGGTACCCATCGAGGAGTGGCTGGCCAACCTGATCGGTGGCTCGGTCGATGTGAAGACTTCACAGAGCAGCGTGATGCATGTCAGCGCCAACGCACCCACCGCCGACGCCGCTGCCGAACTCGCCAATGGCTTCACCCAGGCGTACATGGACACGACACTGGAACTGCGCGTCGCACCCTCACGCCAGGCCGCCGAGTGGTTCGACGTGCAGCTGAAGACGTTGCGCGAGGATCTGGAGGGAGCACAGGACAAGCTCACGGCTTACCAGCGCGAGCATGGCATCGTGACGACCAGTGACGGCGCCGATGAGGAGTTGCTCCGCCTCACCAATCTTTCGGACGCGCTGGGCCGGACGATGGAAGAGAACGTGGAGCTCGCCGCGAGGGAACAGCTGGCACGCCGGGCGCTCGAATCCGGTGCGCCGCTGGAGTCACTGCCCGTGATGCGTGACGACTCCGGCCTGCAGCAACTGCGCGCCGAACTGCGAGAGGGCGAAGCCAAGCTGCAGGCCTTGTCGGTCAGGTTCGGCGAAAACCATCCTGAGTACCGCAAGCAGCGCGCCGAGAACAACTACCTGCGATCCTCATTGTCGGCCGAGATGCAGAAGGTAGCCAACCTCACCAGCGGGCGCCGCGCCGAGGGTGAGCAACGTGCGGCACAGGCCAACGCGGCGCTTGCAGCCCAGCGTGCACGCCTGCTGGAACTGAGACAGGGTCGCGACGGGCTGGCCGTGCTGGTGCGCAATGTGCAGACAGCGCAGTCTGCCTATGACGCCGCCATGCAGCGCTTCATCGATACCCAGGTGGAAAGCCGGGCCAACCAGGGCAATGCCACGCTGCTGAATGCCGCGGCGGTGCCCCGCAAGCCGCACAGCCCGAACATTGCGTTGAACCTCGCCCTGGCCACCATTGTGGGCCTGGTGCTGGCGATCGGGTTGGTAATGGCGCGCGAGATGACCGACCGCCGCGTGCACTCGCCACTTGAGCTGGCCGAGGCCACCGGTGCCCCGGTGCTTGGCGAGCTGCTTGCCTGGACACCCACCGGGCGCCTGGCACTTGCCGCTCCCCGCAACAACCCGCGCACCCTCACCCATCGAAGGCAGGATACTCCATGAGCGAACGCGCCACTGCACGCGATCCGGCATTGAAGCTTCCCCCCATGAGCGCCACGCGGGCGGCACCGGGAGATCCGGCCTCGCTCCACATCGTGCCGCGTGCGGACATGCGGATCGGCACGATCCTGGTCGCGCACAAGGCAATGGAGAGCGAGGACATCGACCGCGTCATCAAGATGCAGGACGCCAAGGGACTGCGGTTCGGCGAGGCTGCGGTGCGCCTCGGCCTCATTACCGTGAGCGACCTGCGGCGCGCCCTGGCGCAGCAGTACGACCTTCCGCACCTGCTGCCCGAGAACGAGCGCAGCGACGGCGAGCTGGTAGTTGCCTCCGATCCATTCAATCGCTGCGCCGAGCAGGTGCGCGCCGTGCGTACCCAGCTGATGATCCGCTGGTCCGGTGAGCGGCCGGGATGCCGCACGCTGGCAATTGTCAGCCCCGAGCGGCAGGACGGACGCAGCTATGCCGCCGCCAACCTTGCGGTGGCGTTTGCGCAGCTGGGAAGCCGCACCCTGCTGGTGGATGCGGACCTCAGGCGCCCCCGCCAGCACCGCATTTTCAGCGTGCCGGACAGCGTCGGGCTTTCCACGGTGCTCTCCCAGCGGGCCGGCCGCGAAGCCGTGGTGCCGATCCGCGAGTTCGGCCACCTGGCGCTTCTGCCAGCGGGCGCACCGCCGCCGAACCCTGCGGAGCTGCTCTCTGGAGAGGCTTTCCACAATTTCGTCAGCGAGCTGAAGGAAGACTATGACGTGATCCTGTTCGATACGCCTTCAGCCAGCACCTGCTCGGATGCCCAGACCGTGGCTTTCCGCGCCGGCAGCGCCATGATGTTGGCCCGCAAGGACCACACCCGCCTGGCGGATGCCACGCGCCTGGTGCGGCAGCTCGACCATGCCGGAGCCCAGCTGCTGGGCACCGTCTGCAACGCCTTCTGATACGGGCTGATGCCAAGGACGGTGTTTGTCACCGGTACCCTTCCGGACGGAGGCGCGGAACGGCACACGATCTCACTGCTCAGGGCACTTGCGGCCAGAGGCCATGAATGCCATGCGGTGTGCGTCAAGCCCACCGAGGCGACCGCAGCTTCACTGCACCTGGCGCCCTCGAACCTGACCTGCCTGCAGGCAACCCGCTACCTGGATCCCGCGGCAGCCAGGCGTTTCAGTGAGCTTCTGAAGGCCGTCCGGCCCGAGGTCATCATCGCGGCAAACCCGTATGCGCTTTTGTACGCCTCACTGGCACGCATGCTCGCCAGGTCGTCCGCCAGGCTGATTGTGACCTTCCACAGCGCCAGCGCCCTGAACCTGAAGGAGCAGGCCCAGATGCTCGCCTACCGGCCGCTGTTCTGGGGTGCCGACTGCACGGTATTCCTGAGCGAACGCCAGCGCAGGTACTGGCGCCGCCGCGCGCTGTCTTCCCCTCGGAACGTGGTGATCCACAATGGCATCGACGCCGGCCACTTCAGGCTCCAGCCCAGGACCTGGCCGAATGAACAGCTGCGCCGGTCGCTGGGCTTCGCAAGTACGGATTTCGTCATTGGTCTTCCGGCGCTGCTGCGCAAGGAAAAGAACCACCAGCAGCTGGTCAGGGCGGTGGCGACGTTGAGGAAACTGGAAGTACCGGCACGCGCGCTGGTGATCGGGGATGGTGAGATGCGTCCGGTGATCGAGGACCTGGCGCGGCAACTGGGCATCGGCGAACACGTCACCATCACCGGACTGCAGACAGACGTACGCCCATACATTGCCGCCTGTGACGTCGTCACCCTGTGCAGCCTCTCCGAGACCTTTTCGCTGGCCGCCCTGGAAGCCATGGCGATGGGACGTCCCGTGGTGCTGTCGGATGTAGGCGGCGCAGCCGAGATGGTCGTACCTGGCTGGAACGGGCTTCTCTATCCAGTTGGAAACTCCATCGACTATGTCAATTGCCTGCTTCGCCTCAGTGACAGTGCCAGCGCTCGCAGCATGGGTCGCCACGCACGCGTGATGGTGGAGCAGCGGTTTTCCGCCGAACTGATGACCGACCGCTATGAAGGGCTTCTCGCCCAGTTGTGCGGAAAGCAAAGCGCCCGCGAGATGACACCGGCGAGCGGACTCTGACGTCGCGTTCTGGCATCTGGTCCGGACGGACTACCACCAGGTTGGGAGCGGTCCGCAACACGCGGACGATACTTCCCTCCAGTTCCTTGATGCGGAGAGGTTTGATGTCATCGAGTGGCTCGCTGCACGGTCCGGTCGTGCTGCTGCTGGGTCCGCACCTGGGCGCGATCAGCGGCGTGAGCGCGCATCTGAAAGCCATGCTCCGCTCGCGACTCGGCGAGGACTTCGTGCTGGACCACTTCCCGGTGGGGAGCGAAGGCCGGAACGAGGGACGCTTCGGCCGGTGGTTGCGTCTGGCCGGCAGCGTGTTGTCCCTTGCTGTTGTTTTGCATCGGCGCAGGCCCCAGCTATTGCATGTCAATACTTCCCTCAACGCGGGAGCCTTCTGGCGCGACCTGATCTACGTGCTGCTTGCGCGACTGCATGGCGTGGAGGTGGTTTACCAGGTGCACGGTGGAAAATTGCCGCAGCAGTTCCTTGGCTCGGGGCGCGCGCTGCGCTCGCTGCTGCGCCGCCTCCTCTCGCTTCCAGACGTGATTGTGGTGCTTGCGGAAATGGAGCTGCGCGCCTACCGCAGCTTCGTTCCGCAACAGCGGGTGGTGCTCATCCCCAATGCCGTGGACAGCCTGGCACTGGCGTCGGCACGGCACCGTCGCCATGGCGCGCCGGGCCCGTTGCGCCTGGTGTACCTGGGCAGGCTGGCCCGAGAAAAAGGACTGTATGAACTGCTCGAGGCCCACGCGAACATTCTCGCCGGAGGAGTTGAGGCCCGTCTCACCTTCGTCGGTGCAGGCAGTGAGGAAGGCGGGCTGCGCGCCGCCGTCGAACGCCTCGCCACCGGCGCGCACGTGCACTTTGCCGGCGCAGCATTCGGCGATGCCAAGGCCGGACACCTTGGCGAGTCTGATGTATTCGTGCTCCCCAGCTATTCGGAGGGACTCCCCTGTGCACTGCTGGAGGCCATGGCCGCCGGCAATGCCGTGGTTGCCACGCGCGTAGGTGCGATTCCAGACGTGGTCATCCCCGGGTTGCATGGCATCCTGATTCCGCCGCGGGACGTGCCCGCCCTGGCAAATGCCATTGCCGCGCTCGCGGCCGACCGCCCGGCAGTCGCACGCATGCAGGTGGCGGCGGCTGGCCACATCGCGGCCGGCTATTCACTGGAGCGCTTCCGCGCCAGTTTTACTGATCTCTACAACTCGATGCTGGCGGAGCGGCAACCTGCCGCGCACCAACATGACATCCGGGAGGGCACGGCTACCGTGCAGCAGACTGCAAAATGTGTGGAATAGCCGGCTGGATTGCCCAGGACCCGCCGCCTCCCGGCAACACGATCCACGCCATGCTGGATGCCATCGCCCATCGCGGGCCGGATGACCAGGGGACCTACTACTTCCAGTCGCGGCAGGTTCCCTACGAGGTGATGCTCGGTCACCGCCGCCTGGCCATCATCGATCCGGACGGCGCGCGCCAGCCCATGCATGACGGTGACACGGGCATCAGCCTGGTCTTCAACGGCGAGATCTACAACTTCCGCGCGCTGCGCGCAGAGCTGCTGCGCCACGGCTACCAGTTCACGCGGGATTCGGACACCGAGGTGCTGCTGCGCGCCTACCAGCACTGGGGCGAGCAGGTGGTGCACCACCTGCGCGGCATGTTCGCCTTCGCGATCAGTGACCCGCGCAAGCGCGCGGTACTGTTTGCGCGCGACAGGTTCGGCGAGAAACCCCTGTTCCTCTGCCAGCGCGGCAAGAACCTGTACTTCGCTTCCGAGATCAAGGCGCTGCTGCAGGTTCCCGGCATCACGGCCACGGTGGACCAGCAGTCTGTGTGGGACTACCTGGCCTATCGCTACGTGCCAGCACCCGGCACGCTGTTCAAGGGCATCTTCAAGCTCATGCCCGGCACGCTGGCCGTGTGGGATGGCGCCGGCCTGCGCCAGACCCGCTACTGGACCTCGCCGGATCGCGCCCACCTGCCCGCCGGGGAGGAAGCCGGCGACCCCGTGGAAGGATTCACGCGCCGCCTCGAGGAGGCGGTGGCGCTGCAGATGGTCAGCGACGTACCTTTTGGCGCCTTCCTTTCCGGAGGTCTGGACTCCTCCACCATCGTGGCGCTGATGAGTCGCCACAATCCCAGCGTGATGACCTTCTCGGTGGGGTTCCGCGAGACTGCCTACAACGAACTACCCTACGCGGCGGAGGTCGCACGGCAGTACAACACTCGGCACCACGAGCTTGTGATCACGCATGACGAGGTGATCGAGCGCCTGGCGGGGCTGGTCGGGCAGCGGGATGCCCCGGTTTCCGAGCCATCGGACATCGCCATGCACCTGCTGGCTCGCGAGGCCTCGCGCAGCGTGAAGATGGTGCTCACCGGCGAAGGCAGCGACGAGGTGCTGGGCGGGTATCCCAAGCATTCTGCGGAAGGCTTCAGCCAGACCTTCCAGAAGATTCCCGCCGTGATCCGCAAGCGGCTGCTGGCTCCGCTGACTCATGCCCTGCCCTACCGCTTCCGACGCGTGAAGACGGCGATGACCAACTTCAACATCGAGGACTGGGGCGAGCGCCAGGTGCGCTGGTTCGGAGCGATGTCAAACGCGGAGCGCGCGGCCCTCACCGCCTGGCGACCCATGCCGCAGCAGGCCCGGCAAGGGCCCCCATTCGATGCTGACCCGGGTGCCAGCCCATTGCGACGCATCCTGTACTTCGACCAGACCAGCTGGCTGCCTGACAATCTGCTGGAGCGCGCCGACCGCATGACCATGGGCGCTTCGCTGGAAAGCCGCGTGCCATTCCTTGACCACGAGCTGATCGCCTACGTGTCGCGCCTTCCAGACCACTTCCGGGTGCGCGGGCGGTGCGGCAAGTGGATATTGCGTGCCGCCGCGCGCAAGCTGCTGCCCGAACGCATCCTCACCCGACCCAAGGTGGGCTTCCGCGTTCCCGTGAATGAGTGGTTCCGGGGACCGATGCGCGGCTACCTGCAGGAACACCTCCTCGGTGCCGGTTCCATCACCCGCGACTATTTCGACCGGAGCTGCCTGCAGCGCCTGGTCAAGGAACACCTGGACGGCGCACAGAACCACGAGAAACTGCTATGGACATTGCTGAACCTGGAGATCTGGCATCGGCGCTACGTTCCGACAGCGGTCGTTCATTGACCATGGCCGAAGGCGCTTCGGCGGGGCTGCCCGGCAGCAACCTTCGCTGGTACCTGAACCGCCTGCGCTGCATGCCGCCGGCGGAGATCCCCTTTCGCA
Source organism: Pseudomonadota bacterium (assembly GCA_030852845.1). Taxonomy (GTDB): domain Bacteria; phylum Pseudomonadota; class Gammaproteobacteria; order Steroidobacterales; family Steroidobacteraceae; genus ZC4RG30. The sequence continues at coordinate 36,940 of JALYWF010000009.1, read as the reverse complement.
TGGGACGCGCCCTGGCCGCCAGAATCGAGCGCCTGCGCCCGCCCGCCTACGATGTACCGGCCCCGGACATCGCCCGGCAGGGGCCGCTGTGGATCAACGTGGCTCCCGCCGTGGATGCGACCCCATACATCGCCGCCGCGGAGCGGATCGCGCGCGGCCGCCTCGATATATTCAGCCTGCAGGACGTGGACATGGGCGATCCACCGCGCTGGAACACCGACCCGCGCACCGGCACGCAGGCGCCGATGTTGTTCGGCAAGCTGCTCGATTACCGCAATCCCGCACTGGTCGGCGACATCAAGTACCTGTGGGAACCCAACCGCCACCTGCAGGTTGTGACGCTGGCGCAGGCCTGGGCGCTCACCCGCGACATGCGGCACGTGCAGGCACTGTTTGCACTGCTGCGCAGCTGGTTTGAGGCCTGCCCTTGCGGCGTCGGCCCGAACTGGTCCAGCTCGCTGGAACCGGCAATCAGGCTGCTGAACTGGTCCATTGCCTGGCAGCTGCTGGGAGGCCTGCACTCTGAAGTCTTCGCCACCACCGAAGGGGCGGCCATGCGCGCGGCCTGGCTGCGAGCCGTGCACCAGCACGCCACCTTCGTGCGCGGATTCCATTCCTTCCATTCATCGGCGAACAACCACCTGATCGGGGAAGCCGCCGGGGTGTTTGTCGCCGGCATCACCTGGCCACACTGGCCAGAGGCCGGTGCCTGGGTGCGCGACGCCCAGGGGCTGCTGGTGCGTGAGGCCCTGCTGCAGAATGGACAGGACGGCGTCAACCGCGAGCAGGCCGTGTGCTACCAGCAGTTCGAGCTGGACCTGCTGCTGCTGCCATGGCTCGCGGCGCGCGCCGCCCACCAGCCATTCCCGCCCGAATTCACGGCGCGACTGGAATCAATGTTCGAATACCTGGCATCCATCATCGATGCCGGCGGCAACCTGCCGATGTTCGGCGACTCGGATGACGGGCGCGCCGTGCTGCTGTCGCAGCAGGCCCACTTCTGCCCCTACCGGTCGCTGCTGGCTACCGGCACCGTGTTGTTTGGACGCGCGGACTTCCGCACTGCTGCAGTGAAGCTGGATGACAAGACCCGCTGGCTGTGCGGGGCTGACTGCGAACCGCGCTTCCGGAACGCCAGCCGCGGCGGTGACATCCCCGTGCGCCGCGCATTCAATGAGGGCGGCTACTACATCCTGGGCTGTGATTTCGACACACCGCAGGAGGTGAAGCTGGTGGTGGACGCCGGACCCCTGGGTTACGGGCCATTGGCAGCACATGGGCACGCGGATGCACTCTCCTTCACGCTGTCGCTTGGCGGCGTGGAGATGCTGGTGGATCCAGGCACCTGTACCTACCGCGCTGACAGCCCCTGGCGCGCGTACTTCCGTGGTACCTCCGCCCACAACACATTGCGCGTGGATGGCCGCGACCAGTCCGAGCCCGGCGGCAGCTTCATGTGGCTCAGCAAGGCCAATGCGGGCTGCACCCGCTGGTTCACTGGCGGAGCGCTGGACGGTTTCGACGGCTGGCAGGATGGCTACCTGAGGCTCCCCGACCCGGTGATGCATCGTCGCCGCGTGCTGCTGGAGAAATCACGGCGGCGCCTGATTGTCGAGGACAGCCTCGAGACGAAGGGCACGCACCTCGTCGAGCTCTTCTTCCACTTCCCCGAAGACTGCCAGGTGCAGGCGATGGGCAATGAGATCCATGCTGCGCGACACGACAGGTTGCTGCGGATGCAGTTGCCGGATGGCGTTGGCGGCACCGCCCGGATCTGCCGCGGCCAGGAGTCACCACCCCTGGGATGGGTTTCGCGTCGCTTCGATGAGTGCCTGCCCGCGCCGACGGTGGTGTGGTCAGCGTGGCTGTCCGGCGCCGCCGTCCTGCGTACGGTCATCCTGATCTGAGGCGAGGGCTCCCGCCAGCGCAGTCGCGGCGTGACCAGGTGCCTGCCGGTGCGCAGGCGCCTCACTGCCCCGTCTCGCCCACAGCGTGGAATAGGCTTCCAGCAGATGCGGCACCTGGTGCCGCCACTGCAGATGCCCCAGAACCCGCCGGCGTCCGAACTCGCCCATCTCGGTGCGCAACGCCGGGTCGCCCAGCAGGGTGAGTATCTGTGCCGCGAAGTCCTGGACATCGCCACAACGCGCGTAGAGCGAGGCCTGCTGGGCAGAGTGCCGCCCTTCACGCAGGTCGAACTGCACGATGGGCTTGCCCAGCGCCATGTATTCCATGATCTTGTTCATGGTCGACAGGTCGTTCATCACACTGGGCTTGTCCGGATTCACGCAGACATCAGCCGTGTTCAGGTAGGACAGCATGATGTCGTCCGGAACACGACCCGTGAAGGTCACGAAGTCCGCGATGTCCAGGTCCCCGGCCATCCTTCGCAGCTCCGGCAACGAGGTACCGCCGCCGATGATGCCGAAATGCACATCCGTGCGGCCCTGGTCACGCACGATATGGCGGACGGCGCGCAACAGGTCATCCACTCCCTCCTGCTTGCCCATCACACCGAGGTAGCAGACCAGGAACGCCCTGCCCTGCTTCAGGGTTTCATCCCGGGGCACCTGCCGCATCCGCTCCAGGCTCGGGCCGCTGCGCACCACGAAGACCTTGTCCGGCGACATACCGCCGCGCTCGATGGCAATTTTCCGGTACGACTCATTGGTGGCGATGGAGACCTGCGCCGTGCGAAAGCTCAGGCGCTCCAGCAGCACCAGCACCTTGTAGAGCAGCCCCTTGCGGCCGAACTTCGCCAGATAGAGCTCCGGGTTCAGGTCGTGGTGGTCAAACAGGAACTTCTTGCCGAACAGGCGGTAGAAGGCACCAATGAGGAAAAACAGGTCCGGTGGATTGCAGGCGTGGATTACGTCGAACCCCCGCTTCCACCACACGCGCAGCGAGAGCAGGAAACTCATCGTGAGGGCCGTGCCGTATTCCCGCAGGTAGCCGAACGCGCTGGCGCCCTCCACTGGCAGGTGGTAGCGGTAGATATGCACGTCGTCGATGACCTCCCGCGAGAGATCGTATCCCACGCCCTTCGGGCAGATCACGGACACCTGGTAGCCTGCGTCGCGCAGTGCGCAGGCTTCCTGCCAGACCCGCCGGTCGAAGGGCACCGGCAGGTTCTCGACCAGGATGAGCACGCCCTTCAGCGGCTCACCGTCGAAGCTGGCCAGCGTCGCACGTCTCACCAGCAGAGTCCTTCATAGACACCTACCACCGAACGTTGCGGGCTGATGCGCACCAGGTCAATGACCGTCTGGTTGGCTGAAACCATTCGCGGCAGCTCGATGAATTCCTCCGACGCATTGCCCACCACGATGGTGTCGGCATGGCTGATCAGTTCATCCATGGTGTCGACCATCAGGCAAGACAGGTGGGGAATGCGCTCCAGGATGTAAGCCCGGTTGGCGCCCATCACCTTTGCCATGTTGACGTTGCGATCATATACCCTGATGTCGAAGCCCTTGCCCAGCAGCCGCTCGGCCATCTCCACCTGGGGGCTGCCGCGCAGGTCATCGGTGCCGGCCTTGAAGCTGATTCCGAGGATGCCGATCTTGCGCTTGCCGGCGGCGATCACGGCCTGCACCGCGCGTTCGATCTGCTCTTCATTGCTGGGCAGCACTGCCGCCAGGATGGGCGTGCTCACGTCGGCCTTGCGCGCGGCATACACCAGCGCCTTCAAGTCCTTCGGCAGGCAGTAGCCGCCGAAGGCAAAGCCGGGCTTCAGGTAGGCGGTGGAAATGTTCAGCTTGCGATCCTTGCAGAAGATGTCCATCAGCTGGTGGGCATCCACGCCGAAGGCCTTGCAGATGTTGCCAATCTCGTTGGCGAAGCCGATCTTCAGGGCGTGCCAGCTGTTGGCGGCATATTTGACCAGCTCCGCGGTCTCCGGGTCGGTGCGGACCATCGGGCCGGGCAGACCCGCGTACAGCACCGCCAGAGCATCACCGCTGGTGCGGTTGATCTCGCCGATCACCGTCTTGGGCGGATCATAGAAGTCACGCACCGCGCTGCCTTCGCGCAGGAACTCCGGGTTCACGCAGACGCCGAAGTCCGCCCCCGCCTGCAGCCCCGAGGCGCGTTCCAGCACCGGGATCACGTGCTCGCGCGTCGTGCCAGGGGGAACCGTGCTGCGCACCGCGATGATGGGAGCCCCGGGGTGCTGGCGCAGGGCCGTACCGATTTCCTCGCACACGCGGCGCAGGTAGCCGAGGTCCACCGCCCCGGTATTGGCGGCTGGCGTGCCGACGCAGATCAGCACGATGTCCGACTGTCGCACCCCGACGGCCAGGTCGGTGGTGGCCGTGAGTCTTCCGGCATGCACCTGCTCATCGAGGATCGCGCCGATTTCCGGCTCCACGATGGGGGAGCGTCCCTGGCGGACCAGCTCCACCTTGGCCAGCTCGATGTCGATGCCCACGACATCATGCCCGTTCTTCGCGAGACATCCCGCGACCACGGTTCCCACATACCCGAGACCTATGACACTGACTTTCATCGACGGATGCTCCTGCCACGTTGGACTTGCATCGATGCTGTCGCGGCCATTCGCAGGCCGTGCACTCGCAGGGGTGGTCAGTGGTAGTCCGGTTGGACCAGCCGCCAGCTGGCGACGACGTGTCAGGCCCACATGCGCCAAACGGACCTCACCGCACGCACAGACGCTGCGCATGCCAGCCCAGGTGTGCACCTAGGCTGTGCCGGTGGATCTCACAGGCGCCCGCCTCACCCTTGCCGCCACCGCCATCGCCGCAGCGCTGGCAATGGGTGGACATGCGTTCATCTCGGGTGCTGGAGCTTCGGCCGCAGACTCCGGCGCAGCACGCCTGCTGTTCCGTTCCGGCTTCGAGGGCAACCTGCACATCAAGCCACCGAAGGCCTGCTGGGGGACCGGCTGCTGGCAGGACATCGACGGCCGTGACAATGCCGCGCGATTCGACTGGCCGCCGCGCCTGCTGGGCGGCGGAGGCCGCTTCCTGATGCTCACATCTCCTGTACGGATCACGCCGGACTCCATCGGCAACTACATGTTCAACCGCGTGGAGAAGGTGACTGGACCGGCAGGCACGCCGACCAGCGCGCTGTTCCAGATGATCTCGCGCAACCACAACGGCACGGATCCGATGGGCGAATCCCCCGCGCAGAACCAGTTCCAGTTCCTGCCGCGGGATGACTTCCGCGAACTGTACGTGAGCTACTGGATGAAGCTGCAGCCGGACCTGGTGGAGCGCATGAACGACCTGAAGCCGGGTCCGGGTGTGCGCGGCGGCGGCACATGGCGCGGCATCTTCGCATTCAAGACCGGCGGGCAGCGACCGGATGGTGCGCCCGCGGACAACGGTGACTATCGCATCGAGGTGTACGTGTTCACCTATGGCGGCGGCAAGCCGTACTGGGGCGTGATCGGTGACAACAACGCGGGCGGCAATGCGCCGCGCAGGAATGGCTTCAGCGTGGAGAACCGCAGTGTGCCGGTGCCCGCTGGTGAGTGGTTCAAGTTCGAGATCCTCTGGCGACGCAGCGCCGGGGATGACGGGCTGGTATGGGTGGCCATCGACGGGCAGACCATCGCGCGCCACGAGGGCCCGAACCTCGGCGCCAGGGAGATGCCTGTGAACCGCATCATGGCGCCGCTGCTTTATTCAGGCAGCAGCATGCCCATCTACCAGTGGGTGGATGACCTGGAAGTCTGGAGCGGACTGCCATGAACGCCCTGCCTGCTGACAAGCTGGTCATCCTCGGCAGCGGCATCACCGCGCTGGCCGTGTCGCGTTGCGCGCGACGCCTGGGAATGCAGCCGGTAATATTCGACACCGCCGCGGAACTTGCGGCTTCTTCCCGCCTCGTGGAAACCGAGATCCAGCCGGAACCCTGGCGCGACAGCATCCTGGCCAGGCTGGTCCAGCTGGGCGAAAAGGGCCGTAGCCTGCTGATCTGCACGGCAGACGCATGGCTGCAATTCCTGATCCTGCACCGGCCGCAGCTGGAAACCGCGTATGCCCGGATATTGCATCCGCCCAGCGACGTGCTTTCGCTGTGCCTGGACAAGGGAAGGTTTACCGACTGGTGCACGCAAAACAACCTGCCGGCTCCGCGCCGCTATCACCTGGATGACCCGGCGCAGGCCGAAGCGGATGAACTGCCCTTCCCGCTGATGGTGCGGCCGGCCGAAACGCTGCACTCCACGGCCGATGCGGGCGCGATCAAGGCGGTGGAAGTGCGCACACGCGAGGAACTGGACCTGCAGCTCAAGCAGCTGACGCGGGCAAACCGCCAGGCGGTACTGTGCGAGTCGCTGCTCGGGCGCCCACTGGTCCAGCACTCGGTCGGCTTCGCCCGCCATGGCACCCGTATCCTCACCGTGGTGGCGCGCAAGCTGCGGCCGCTGCCCGAAGCCTGCGGCCCGGGCACGTTGGTGGAAACTGCCGGGAATTCAGCAGTCGAGGCCCTGGCGCGGCAGGTTGCACAGCTGCTCGACTACCAGGGGATCGGCGAAATCGAGATCCTTGAGGACACCCGCTCGGGCGAATATTTCCTGATCGAGGTGAATCCCCGGCCGTGGCTGCAGTTTGCGCTGGGGGCAGCTACCGGACGCGACCTGCTTGGCCTGGTCACCCGCGACCAGCCGCAGTGTGATGCCAGCCGGGATACAGCACGGTGGCTTGACCTGCGCGCCGACCTCAGGACCTGCTTCCGCAGACCGCACGGGCTCGTCCCCACACGCCAGCTGGGGCTGTGGGAGTGGCTGTGCTCCATCGCTTCAGTGAATGTGTATGCGCGCTGGTCGGTTTCCGATCAGGCGCCCTTCTGGCACGAGATCCTCGACATGCTCAGAGGAACGCGGCGTCGAAGCGCAGCAGGTCGCGGAACGACTCCCTCTGGCGGATCAGGCTCGCCGCCCCGTTCTCGATCATGGCGGCAGCCGGGCGCGGGTTGGAGAAGCTGGTCTGGTTCGGAATGAAGTAGGCACCCGCATCCATCACTGCCAGTACGTCACCAGGTTCGATGGGCGGCAAGTCCCGCTGCGCCGCCACGATGTCGGAAGGGTGGCACAGCGGCCCGCACACGGTCTGGCGCACGACAGGCTGACTATGGAGGCGCGTGGTGGCAAACAACTGGTGGTATTCATAGGCCAGCGGCGTGGTGAGGTTGCGCCCCCCATCGGCGATGGCGAAACGGGCCCCGTCCTGCCCGGCTTTCACCGACAGCACGCCCAGCAGCAAACATTGCGCGCTGCTGCTCAGTGCCCGCCCCGGCTCAAGGATGATCTCCGGTGGCGCAGTCTTCCCCGACGCCACGTACTCCTGGACCAGCGGGATGATGCCCGCCGCATAGTCCTCAATCTGGGGCACGCTCTCCGGTTGGGGAGGCCGTACCGGCATGCCCTGGTCGAGGAACCGCAGTTCCATGGACGACAGCGGCCTGACGGTGGGCACCCCGAAACCGCCTCCGAGGTCGAAGTGGCGGATCTCGGCAAGCGCCTCACGGCGCAGCAGCGTGGCAAAGGCAAAGGCTTCGCGCGCTGCCTGAAAATACAGTCCCGCGTCCTTCACGTCGGTCCCCAGGTGCATATGCAGACCGCAGGGATCCAGATGAGGGCACTGGCGTATGCTGCGGAAGGCTTCCAGCGCGGCGCCATTGACCAGGCTGAAACCGAACTGCCCGGACCAGCCCACCGAGGTCACGATGCGCAGCCCTACGGCCTGCCTGCGGGCGAGCCGTGCCGCGCAGGCCTCGATCAGCGCAATCTCATGCGCGCCATCGATATTGATGAGCTTGATGCCCCGCTCCACCGCCAGCTCGATGGCGGCCGGCGTCTTGGCGGGTCCATTGAAGATGATGCGCTCCGGCGGCACTCCCAGTTCAAGTGCCAGCCAGAGCTCGTAGTGCGAAATGACTTCCGCGTCTGCGCCAAATCCGTGCAGTGCGCGCAGAACCCCGGGGAGCGGATTGGTCTTGTAGGAATAGGCGACCGAGACGCGCGGATACCGCCGGGCGAATGCGGCATGGAAGCGGCGATAAGTCTTCTCGAGCTGCACCCGGCTGACCACGTGCAGCGGTGTGCCGTACTCGCGGGCCAGGTCCTGCAACGGGCAGCCATCCCAAACGAGCTGTCCCGCGGCATTCACTGACATGCCCCACAGCCCGGGACTCAGCGGCGCGGGGTCGCCATCCCTCTGATCCACCGCATGCAATGCGCCAAGTATCAGCCGCCGGACCGCCGACATCAGGTGTGGCTCCAGGCAGGCCGCCTCACCCTGAAATCGAGCACCCGCAGCTTCCCCACGGCCCCTATGGTGTGCAGGCAGCGCATGCCGGCCTTGCTGTCAGGATCGATACGTCCCACCGGTGTTTCCTGGTAATTCTCGGGGTCGAGCACGTCGACGCGGTTGATCGAAACGGCACTTCCGTAGGAAGCCGAGCAGTCCTGGCTGGGGCGATAAAGCACGCCCTCGCGCCGGAACAATGGACCTGCGCCGCGCGCGTGGCGCGCATCGGATACCACCGGATTGGCCGCATGTGGATGCCACGGACCCAGCGGCGAATCGCTCCAGAACACGTGCATTTCCTCGCTGGGATCCGCACCAGGCTCTGCCACGCTGACAAACATCCACCAGTGTTGCCCCTCGCGGTGCAGGGTGGCGTCGAAGGCGCGAATGCCGTCCAGCAGCACCCGGTCAAGTATCCAGCGATGCGGAAACTGTTCGCAGCGATACAGCTCAACGGTGTGGTTACCGGCAGTTTCGGGCAGCATGTAGAGATCGCCCTTCCAGGCAAAGACGAAGGGATAAGACAGGTGATAGGGCCGCTGCAGTACCACGCTTGGCGGACCGCTGCGGCCGTCGGGGAAAATCTCGACGGCGGAAATGTGTGCCCTGCCCACCTCGTAGGGAAGCTCCTCGAAGAAGATGAAATTCCGGCCGGCGTGGCACACGATGAACGGGTCCGCCCAATCGCGATCCTTCGGGGGTACCAGCGTCTGCAGCTTCGGTGAGGTGCACACCGCGTCTGCTTCTTCATCGGCGAAGTAGTACCCGATGCGCCACTGTTCACGCCAGGCCAGGGCGATCCAGCGATTGAACAGCACCTCCGCGGCAAGACGCCACGACAGGCGGAGCACGGCGGAAAGCGAGGGCCTGGCAGTGGCCACGGTTGACAGTACAGGTTCCGCCGCCTGCGACGGGGTGCGCACTGGTGCCCCTGGGCTCATCGCGCGCAGAAGCCGGCCAAAAAAACTCACGCCCTTGCGCAATGCCACCAGGCGGTTCCGTCGCGCGGAATTCTTGATCGTGGCGCCGCAGGCCTGGTAGACCACATTGCAGCCAGGTTGGGTGTAATCGACCACCTGGGTGAATGTGAGGTCGGCACGCGAGCTCACCTCTGACGCACCTGCCCAGGGGCTGCCGGCCGGCACGCGGGCTCCGATCTCCAGGCCCCAGACTCCCAGGCGACTGATGTATGGAAGCGGCGCATCAGGCGCACTTCCACACAACCACAGCCACACATCCGCGCGCGCCTCGCGCAGGGCCTCTACGCCGCTGCTGCTCAGCTGCCAGCGATCACCTTCGCGATCCACCTTCACCGCGAGGGTCGGTGGTCTGCCCAATGCGGCAACCGCATCGACACGTGCGAAGAGCTGGTCCTTTTCACACCTGAGCCCCTTGTCCAGACGATCCACGAAATGGTGCAACCGCGCAGCAGGGCCCGTGGGATGTTCCATCTGGATGATCGCCAGGGTGCCGAGTTGCACTCCGGGAACTTGCATCGCCTGCCGGATCGCTTCGACGACCCACCCTTCCTGGGCCGCTCCGTCGAGCATCACGCCCAGCGTGAACAATCCCTGCTGCAGACCCCCTTGTGCCAGCTCCGGATCCAGGCCAGACGCAAGGCTCTCACGCAGAGACACAGATTCACGACGCGACACGAGCATGCGCGCAGCGTGGCAGCCCTTTTCGTCTGTCGCATGCGACAGGGCCCTGCTCCAAGGGGACTATTGCGTCGTGGGGTGCTGATCGGACCATCCGGCACGTGCCGGGGTGAAACCGGGCCGGGAGACCATCTGGCACAGGGATTGGAACAGCAGGGGCGCCGGCCGATGGCGGAAGGGCGGAAACAGTGGGATTCGACTTTCGACCTGATCAAGGGTGGGCTGGTGCTGTGGATGATCGTCCGCCACACCGTGATCATCGCCTCGACCGCCGAGGCCAGTTACTTTGTGCGCTACATCAACTTCCTGAGTGGATCCTTCATCTTCGTAATGGGATACATGGTCGGGCGCTTCGCCCAACGCAAGTTCGAAGCGGATCCGGCGGCTTCCTCGTGGCGTCTGGTCTTCCGGGGCGTGAAGATCCTGCTGATCTACCTCGCATTGAACTTCCTGATCCAGGCCAGCGGATTCGGCAACGCCGGCAAGCAGCAGCTGGGTATCGGAGCCCTGGTACTGCAATTCGGAGACTTCTTCACCGGGAACCCCCAGCTGGTGTCCTTCCTGATCCTGCTGCCAATCGGGTATGTGCTGCTGCTGTCCCCCCTGCTGCTGAAGATCGCTTCCGGGGGACGGCGGTGGGCCGCCGTGGCAGTGCTCCTGGCCTGTCTTGCAGCCGGAGTCCTTCCAGTGGTGCCCCAGGACTCGCTGGTGGTGAAGTTCATGCTGGCAGGCATTGCCGCCGTACCACTGGGCCAGCTGACAGCGCCGGTTCAACCAACGCTTGCGGCGCCGGGACGCTGGCTGCTGACCGGTGCCGTGCTGGCGGCCGGCATCTGGATCGCAGGCCCCATGGGAGTCGATATCACGGCCTACGTCATCGGCGTCGGACTGGTGCTGCTCGCCCTCTACTGGGCTGCCAGCGCGATGGACCCCGCCAGTACCGCGGCCGGCTGGCTGGCGCTGCTGGGCCGCTATTCCCTGGTCGGCTACATCATGCAGATCGTGCTGATCCAGCTGTTGCTGCGCGCCCTGGGTGGCGAGCGGCTGCCCATGGGCGCGGAGCTGGCATCCATTGGCATCGCCACCCTGATCGCCGTGGCCACCACCTGCCGACTGCTCGAATGGCTGCGTTCCAGGTCGCCGGGCGTGGACGGCGCTTACCGGTCTGTCTTTTCCTGATGGCCCGACGCCCGCCGTCACAGCCTGCAATAGGCCATGCGGACCATGTCGTCTGCCACCGCGGCGACGACCACCCGCATCTGCGGCAATTAGATTTGCCGCAGTACACACAAGAACCGGATGGCGAGGCATTGATGAAGACTGAAGGCCGCGCGGAGCGGCAGCTGTCGTGAAGATCGCGCTGCTGGCGCTGCACTTTGCCGAGTACGCAAGCAGGCTGGCGCTCGCGCTGGCTGCCAGGCATGAGGTCCTGCTGGTGTTGCGCGCCGACAATGCCCAAAGCGAACTCACGCCAGACTTGCGCAGGCAGCTTGAAGCCGCGGTCAAGGTGCAATACCTGGAGGGCCGGCGTTGGCGTGATCCACGCGTGGTGGGGGCCAGCCTGTTGCTCAATGGCATGGTCCGCAGGTTCAAACCCGACGTGGTACACCTGCAGGAAGTCCATCCGCTGCTGGTGGGCTACACGGTGGTTTCATTCCGCAAGGTCCTGCCGGTGGTCATCACGGTGCATGATCCGGTGAGCCACTCGGGGGGCCCTCCCAAGGAAGCGCTGCTGTGGAAGAGCCTGATGTGGGTGCGCCGACGTGCCAGCCGGCTGCTGGTCCACGGCCCGCAGATGCGCAACGAAATGGAAAAGCTGGACAGCGGGCTGACGGGACGCGTCGACGTCGTTCCCCATGGCATCCTGGCGGAACCTGCGCCCCTGGATGCGCCCCACCCCTGTGAGCCGGAGACTTTCCTCTTTTTTGGCCGCATGGAACCCTACAAGGGATTGCGGTACCTGCTGGATGCCTGTGACATCCTGCATGCCCGTGGACACCGTTTCAGGCTGGTCATCGCCGGCACGGGACCAGATCTCGAGGTGCACGCGCAGCGCATCGCGGCGTCGCCCCACATCGAGCTGATCAACAAGTACATCCCCGCCGGCGAAGTCGGCGCGCTGTTCCGCCGAGCGTCTGCGGTGGTCCTCCCCTATACAGACGCCACCCAAAGCGGCGTCGCGGCCATCGCGCTGGCCAACTCGCGCCCGGTCATCGCCACTGCCACGGGCGACCTCACGGAGATCGTGCTTCACGGCCGCAGCGGGCTGATCGTTCCCCCCTGCAATGAGGAGGCGCTGGCCAACGCCATGGGGCAGCTCCTCGTCGATGGCCCCCTGCGCGACTCGCTGGCGGAGGGCGCCGGCAGACAGGCGCGGGAAAAGTTGTGCTGGTCGCGCGTGGCGGATCTGACCCTGGAGACCTATGTACGCGCGGGAGCTCCGTCGCCTGCCCAGCCGGCAGTCCAGTCGACTGTCCTGCCATCGATGGAACGTCGATCAGGTAGTGCGCCCGATCAGGCGACGCACCGGCGGCGAACAGCATAGGACAGGTTCATCTGCCAGGGCGTCCTGCCCCTGATCTGCTGATGTACCACCAGCACGCGCCGGCATAACAGAGCACGAAGACTCCCACGCCCGCGCAGGCGTTCCAGAACAGGCCCAGCGGCAGTCGTACCGCGAGCAGCTTCGCCAGGAAAGCCAGCCCCACCCCGCCAGCCGCGAACAGCACCAGGCGCAGGTCGAGCGGAAACGCACCGAGGGCGCGCCGCACGTACAGCATGCGTGCGCCATTCACGCACGCAATGGCGCAGAAGCTGGCAATTGCCGCACCGAACTGGCCGTGTGCCGGTACCGCAATGGCGCTGAGCACGACCGCCACCACCAGCCCACTGGCGAGGATGCGGAATTCCAGTACGTGCCTGCCCGTCATCGACAGCACCCACCCCATCGGTCCGAACAGCGCAAGGACGAACTGCCCGCCGGCCAGCCAGGCCACAACGGCGGGCGAAATGGCGAATGAAGGACCGAACAGCTGTGCCAGCTGTGCGCCCCAGAACAGGAAGACGGCAAACACCGGCAGCGTGCCGAGCGCAATCCACTGGAAGGTCTGCTTCGTGACGTGCAGCAGGCCCGCGCGGTCACCCCGCATGTGGCGGTCTGCCACCATGCCGCCCAGCCCCTGGCTGAACGCCGTGGCGAAGAACCCCGTGAGCAGGAACAGTGTCTTGGCCAGCGAGTACTGGCCAAGCTGCTCCGCCGGCACATAGCGGCCCAGCATCAGGATGTCCATGGAGGAGGTCAGCGTGGTCACCAATATTGCGCCGGCCATCACACTCGAGTACCCAAGCACATGGCGCGCTTGCGTCCACGACGGTGCCGGCTGGGGTGCAGCCACGAAGTCGCGCCGCGCACGCAGCGCCAGCCAGCCGGAAGCCAGTACTGCACCCAGCGACGTGCCGACGGCCACGGCCCATAGCCGCCATCCGGCCATGAACAGCACCACGATGATCAGCAGCCGCGCGGTGGGCATCAGCACGCACTCGGCCAGCACGGTGGGCGTGAGCTTCAGACTGCCCCGGTACGCGCCGCCGAGCACAGTGAGGTCGGAGAAAAATGGCAATCCCAGCGACAGGACCAGCAGCAGTTGTGCAAATCCGGCATGCGGGTAGACACTTTGCTCCAGTACCCGGCCCAGCCCCAGCACCACGGCAAGCACGGGCAACAGCGCGAGCACAGATACCACCAGGCGCAACTGCCGCAGCACCAGCACACGCGCGGCCTGGTCTGCCGCAGCACGGCTTTCGCCGAAGTACCGCTGCAAGCCGCTGTCCAGTCCGGCGCGCGTCAGGATGGAAGTCGTGTCGACCAGATTGCGGGCCAGGTTGAAAACGCCGTAGTCAGCGGCACCCAGCACACGGGCCACGATCACTCCGGTCAGGAACGTCGCGCATTGCTGGTAGATCGTTCCGGCGCCGGCAACGAAAGCCCGGCCCAGCAGCTTGCGGGGCGCAGCGTCTCCGGCGTGCTCCACGCCCGTCAGGAGCGGACGGGCGGCTGGAGTGACGGTAACGACGGTCGCCATATGACTGCCAGGAGGATTGCGAACAGCGCGAGAAGCCGGGGATCACTGGCCGTGAACAGGGTCACGAAGGTGCCGGCGAATACCGCCAGGCTTGCCAGCGCGGCGATGACCTCCGAGCGGGCATCCGCATCGGCAGCACCAGTCAATGTGCGGGTGGCGCGCCGCAGGGTGGCGCCCATCAGTACGAGCGTTGCGAGCGACCCCAGGATGCCGGATTCATACAGGATCTTCAGGTACCCGCTCTCCGGCTGGTCGGGTATGTAGCTCATGCCCGTTGTCTCATACAGGCCGAAGTAGTCGGTGGTGCCGGGCCGGGTATCGATCAGGTACTGGGGAAAACCTGCCATGCCGATGCCAGTCACCGGTTGTCCGGCAAACATCTCCCAGGTGTTGACCCAGATCGAGACACGCGCCTGGATCTCTTCCTGTGAGGCCGCCACGCGATCGGCAAGTGAGGAGGGCAGCAGGCCCAGCCAGAAATCCGGGGCAACGATCAATCCCACCACCATCAGCAGCAGGCCGGCGACCCCACCAAGCTTCAGGAACAGCGGCCAGCGATTCATGGCGACCAGCGCCACGACGCCGACCAGCATGAAGGTGAGGATGGCGGCGCGGGACACCGTCAGGAACAGCGCCGTCAGTGCAATCGTGATGGTGGCCCACAGCAGCAACCGCAGGCGCGGCCCCTGGAAACGTCCTCGGATGCCCAGCACCAGCAGGAACATCAGCAGCGACGCCAGGAACGCCCCTGCCCTTTGCGGGTCCTGGAAAAAACCTCCCGCGCGCCAGATGTACCGCCCCGCAGTGAATGTCAGCTGGTTGGGATTGTTGCCGCGCAGGCTCAGGTTGATGTGCAGGAAATGGTCAATGAACAGGCCCAGGGACACGATGATGGCCGTCGAGCACAGCAGGCAGAGCAGACGTTCCATCCCGCCGGGTCGCCGTAGTTCCTGCAGCACGAACCAGAAGAATACATAGGCGGCGAAAATCAGCAGCAGACCTTGCGCGGCCTCCAGCGGATGGCGTGCGAACGCCACGCAGGGAATCAGCAGCAGCCAGATCCACGCCAGCGAGGGCGCCGGGAACAGCGGTGAATCGCGGTCCTGGGCGAATGCCTTGTGGAGCAGCAGTCCGCCGGTGAGCAGCAGCGTCGCCAGGTCGAACACCGTAAGGCCGAAGCGGCCTGGGGGCACCAGCATGCTCACGAACGGCAGCACCGCCATCAGGACAAGAAATGCGACGCGCAGCGGCTGCGGCCGCGTGAGGGCGAACGCGACGGCAAGAGCCAGGATGCTGGGCACGGCCACCAGGTACACCGCACGCGTGCCGGCCATCGCCCCGGCCAGTGCCGTTATGGAACCTGCCGCCAGGGCCGCGGCCAGGGCCACGGCAACCAGCATCAGTGATCCATTGCTGGACTGCTGGTCGTACGCATCACGGGCTTGCATGCGCCCTGTCTCCGGTAGCTGCTGACCGATTCATGGTCGGTGCTCAAGGGGTAATTGCGGCGTTGCGCTGACCGCCCTGCCCTGGTCCATTCGGACCATGGCAGCGGAATCGTTTACCCTTCGGCGCTTCTGCTCCCCGGACTCCTGGCGGACCGCTGCTCCTCTTCAAGGAGCCTGTCCAGCAACTCCTTGCGACAGCGGGTGGTTGCGAGACCAACGGGCAGGAATTCCTCACGCAGGAAATCCCCGGGCTGTATCTGCACCCGTTCAGCGGGTACGGCGGCTGATGGCTGATACGGCTTGATGCGTCCGCTGGCGTGGATCGAGCCGATGGTAAAGCGGTTGCGCGTCAGCTGATGCTGCAGCTTGGTTGCCTCGAATCTGCGCTCGACGTCCACTTCGGTGAACCAGCGACGGAACAGGCGCTGGTACGTCCAGTACGTGTGATAGCGATGGTGGATTCCGAGGGCCAGTTCGGCAGGCCTGACGCGGCTCAACCTGTACGACCGCAACAGCGGAATGCTCATGTCGAATGGTTCCCATACGTAGACCATCCCTCCGGGCTTCAGCACCCGCGCCAGCTCCCCCATCAGTCCGTCGAGGTCATCCAGGTGATGAAGCACCTCTTTGATGGTGACGAAGTCCACGCTCGCATCCTTCAGCGGAAGCTGGTAGATGTCCGACACCCACAGGTCCATCGACGAGTTGGTGTCTGCGCCAGCACCCCGGATTTCCGACTGGAACAACGTGGCGCTGTGGAGAATGGTCGCGCACAGCTCGACGGCAATGGAATGGTGGCCGCGGCGCGCCACGAGGTAGGAGAGGATGCCTTCGCCTGCACCTATGTCCAGGTGCACACTGCCCTTGGGGAACGGCAGCTTGCGGCTCCACTCGACCAGGTGGGGGGCACTTGCAGCGAGGAACTCCATGTGGCTGTCGGTGTTGTTGTGCTCGAAGTGCCACTTGTGCTCATCGGCCATTGCCGCCGCTAATTCCTGATAGATTGCGGCCGGCAGATCGAAGAACGACATGCCCAGATGATCGATGGGCTCCCTGCGCAACAGCGACGCCACCTTGGTGTCCATATATTCTCCAGGCCTTCCCGTACCCACAAACGTCTGCGCCAATCTACCCACCGACACCCGGCCATCCATCATCGGGATCACCGCGGGGCCGTGGTCCGTTTGACCCATGGCTGGAATGGCACGCCGGAAAGGCGCGCAAAAAAATACCCGCGGCTGCCAGAGGCAGGCGCGGGTTCAAGGGGGTATGGTCGAACTGGATCGAAAACTGGTCGGTGCGGCTTAGCCGGCGACCGACAGCAACTCGGTGGATTCGTCGGAGGAAGCGCGCTCGTTCTTGATGCGCTCGAAGATCTCGTCCCGGTGCACGGACACGGTCTTGGGCGCGTTCACGCCGATGCGCACCTGGTTGCCCTTGACGCCGAGGACAGTCACCGTCACTTCCTCGCCAATCACCACGGCCTCACCAACTCGACGGGTCAGAATCAACATGACGGGTACGCTCCTTCGTAATCAGTGAGGCACATTCTGCGGATGCGGTCGACTGCGGATAATCGGAGAAACCCCTATTCGCCCCCGCCCCAACCTCTTGATCCCGTGATCAATTCTGCAGCTTTGCCTGCACCAGCTCGCGCACCGAAGCCAATGCCGCCGGCAGGGATTCCGGCTTGCTGCCACCAGCCTGCGCGAAGTCCGCGCGACCGCCGCCCTTGCCGCCCACCTGGGCGGCCACCGCGCCCACGATTTCGCCCGCGCGCAGCCGCGCGACCAGATCGGGGGTGACACCGGCCACCAGCGCGATGCGGCCCGAGGCATCGGTGGAGGCCAGCACGATCACGGCGGTCTTCAGCCGGTCCTTCAGCTGGTCCACTGCATTGCGCAGCGCTGCCGCATCAGCCCCGTCCACGGTGGTGGCCACCACCTTCACGCCGCCCACATCAGCGGCATTTGCCGCGAGATCCGTGCCCTGCCCGCTGGCCAGTTTGTCTTTCAGCGAGCGCACCTGCTTTTCAAGGGCACGGACCTGCTCCTGTCCCTCCTGCACGCGCTGCACCAGGTCATCGCGCGTGGCACGCACGATACTGGCCACATTGCGCAGCAGGTCTTCGGACTGCATGACGTAGTCGAGCGCCCCTTCGCCGGTCACCGCTTCGATGCGGCGCACGCCGGCGGCCACGCCGCCTTCGGAGATGATCTTGAACAGGCCGATGTCACCCGTGCGCCCCACGTGCGTGCCGCCGCACAGCTCCACCGAGAAACCGCCCAGGCGCAGCACGCGCACCGTGTCACCGTACTTCTCGCCAAACAGCGCCATCGCACCGGAGGCCACCGCATCGTCATAGGACATGGAGCGGATCTGGCCGTCGTGATTGGCGCGGATCTCCTCGTTGACCCGCCGCTCGATGCGGCGCAGTTCTTCCGCAGTGAGCGGCTGGAAGTGCGCGAAGTCGAAGCGCAGGCGGTCGGGCGCCACCAGGGACCCCTTCTGCTGCACGTGGGCGCCCAGCACCTCGCGCAGCGCCGCATGCAGCAGGTGGGTGGCCGTGTGGTTGCGCTTGGTGTGCTCACGCCGGGCGTGGTCGATGCGCGCAGCGACCACGTCGCCCACGTGCAACGCTCCGCCGGCCAGCCGGCCGATGTGCGCAAAGGCCGCGCCGCGCTTGCGGGTGTCGCTGACGGCAAAGTGCGCAGGGCCCGCGGCGAGCTCGCCGGTATCGCCCACCTGGCCGCCCGACTCGGCGTAGAAAGGCGTGCGTTCCAGCACCACCTCGCCCTCGTCGCCGTCGGCCAGGGTATTGACCGGAACGCCCTGCTTCAGCAGCGCCACGATGCGTGATTCGCCATCGATGTGTTCGTAACCGGAGAACTCCGTCGTGGTGCCGAGGTCCGGGCCGCCACGCAGGTCGACGCCGAAGCGGCTGGCGGCGCGGGCGCGCTCGCGTTGCGCTTCCATCTCGCGCTCGTAGCCGGCCATGTCGGCCGAGAGGTCGCGCTCGCGCAATACGTCGGCCGTGAGGTCGGGCGGAAAGCCATAGGTGTCGTGCAGCTTGAAGACCACCTCGCCGCTGATGGATTTGCCGCCACCCGCCTTGCCGATGGCCTCATCCAGCAGTGCCATGCCGGTGGCCAGCGTGCGGGCGAACTGCTCGCCTTCCTTCAGCAGCACTTCGCGGATGAAGGGCTGTTTCTCGTTCAGCACCGGATAGGCGCCGCCCATCTGCCCGGCCAGCGCCGGCAGCAGGTCGGCGAAGAAGGTCGGCGGGGCACCGAACTTGTGCCCATGGCGCATGGCGCGTCGCATGATGCGGCGGAGCACGTAGCCACGGCCCTCGTTTGAAGGCGTTACCCCGTCGGCGACGAGGAAGGAGCAGGCGCGGATGTGATCGGCGATGACCCGCAGCGAGGGGCTGGCGAGGTCCTGCGTGCGCAGCAGTTGCGCGGCGGTCTTGATCAGCGCCTGGAACAGGTCGATTTCATAGTTGGAGTGCACACCCTGCAGCACCGCACAGATGCGCTCCAGCCCCATGCCCGTGTCCACCGAGGGCTTGGGCAGCGGCACCATGCTGCCGTCGGCCGAGCGGTCGAACTGCATGAAGACCAGGTTCCAGATCTCGACGTAGCGGTCGCCGTCCTCATCAGGCGAGCCCGGCGGGCCACCGGGGATGTCGGGGCCGTGGTCGAAGAAGATTTCGGTGCAGGGGCCGCAGGGGCCAGTGTCGCCCATGGACCAGAAGTTGGACTTCTCGCCCAGGCGGGTCAGGCGATCGCGGGGAACTCCCATCTCGTCGATCCAGATGCCGGCGGCTTCGTCGTCGTCCTTGTAGACGGTCACCCACAGCCGTTTCGGATCGAGCCCCAGCGTGCCGGTGAGGAACTCCCAGGCAAAGCGGATGGCGTCGCGCTTGAAGTAGTCCCCGAAGCTGAAGTTGCCCAGCATCTCGAAGAACGTGTGGTGCCGCGCGGTATAACCCACGTTCTCCAGGTCATTGTGCTTGCCGCCGGCGCGCACGCAGCGCTGGCTGGAGGCCGCCCGCACATAGGGCCGGGGGTCCTTGCCCAGGAACACGTCCTTGAACTGCACCATGCCGGCATTGGTGAATAGCAGTGTGGGGTCGTTGCCCGGCACCAGGCTGCTGGACGCGATCACGCTATGCCCCTGCTGGGCGAAGTAGTCGAGGAAGGCGCTACGGATTTGGGCGGCTGAAAAAGGCTTCTTGGGGCTGCTCATGCATCGCTATCGGGGACGCCCGGATCACCGTCCAGGCAACTGCCGATATGATCGTTGGAAAAGCCCCGGTATTGCAAAAAACGCATCTGGCGGGCGCGCTCCGGCCAGCCTGCCGGTGGGGTGGCGCCGAACTTGCGCAACCGGACCTCGCGGGCCAGCGCATGCCAGTCGTGGCCGGAATCGAGCACCTGTGAGATGAGGGCAGCGGAAATGCCTGCCTCCTGCAGTTCTTGCCGGATGCGGCCCGGTCCCTGGCCGCGCCCGGCCAGCTGCCTGACCAGCCCTTCCGCGTAGCGGGAGTCGTCGAGCAACCGCTCAGCGGCCAGCTCGGCCACCACCTCTGTGACTATCGCGGCGGCGTAGCCCTTGCGGGTCAGCGCCTCGGCGATCTCGCCGCTGGCGTACTCGCGGCGCCCGAGCAGGGCCAGGGCCCCGGAACGCACGGCCTGCGGATCGGCGGCGCGGTGCTCATCGACCCGCGTCCGCCGGCGCCCGAAGCTCATGCCCTGCTCCGCTCCGCCGCGGGCCTCTTAGCTGAGCCGCTCGGCCGGCTCGGCAGCTGCCGAGGACTTGCGCTCAGGCAGCAGGCGGGCGCGCACCTGGCTCTCGATGTCGCGGGCGATATCGGCATGCTCCTTGAGGAAGTTGCGGGCGTTCTCCTTGCCCTGGCCGATGCGCTCGCCCTTGTAGCTGTACCAGGCGCCGGACTTCTCGATGATGCCCTGGGCGGCACCCATGTCGATGATCTCGCCCTCGCGGGAGATGCCCTGGCCGTACATGATCTCGAACTCAGCCTCACGGAACGGTGGGGAGACCTTGTTCTTCACCACCTTGACGCGCGTCTGGTTGCCCACCACCTCTTCGCCATTCTTGATGGCGCCGATGCGGCGGATGTCCAGCCGGACCGAGGCGTAGAACTTGAGGGCGTTGCCGCCGGTGGTGGTCTCGGGGTTACCGAACATCACGCCGATCTTCATGCGGATCTGGTTGATGAAGATGACGATGGTGTTGGAACGCTTGATGTTGCCGGTGAGCTTGCGCAGCGCCTGGGACATCAGGCGCGCGTGCAGGCCCACCTGCAGCTCGCCCATCTCGCCCTCGATCTCGGCCCGCGGGGTGAGCGCGGCCACCGAGTCGATGATGACCACGTCGACCGCGCCGGAGCGCACCAGCATGTCGGTGATCTCCAGGGCCTGCTCGCCCGTATCTGGCTGGGAGACCAGCAGGTCTTCGATGTTGACGCCCAGCTTCTGGGCGTAGGAGGGATCGAGGGCGTGCTCGGCATCGACGAAAGCCGCGGTGCCACCTGCCTTCTGGACTTCAGCCACAACCTGTAACGTGAGCGTGGTCTTGCCCGAGGACTCCGGACCGTAGATTTCGACAACGCGGCCCCGCGGCAGTCCGCCGATGCCGAGCGCCACATCAAGCCCCAGGGAACCGGTCGAGACCGCCTCGACGTCGTAGGAGGCCGAGGCATCGCCCAGGCGCATGACCGAGCCCTTGCCGAACTGCTTTTCGATCTGGCCCAGCGCTGCGGACAACGCCTTCTTGCGGTTTTCTTCCATGTTCTTGCCTCGATTGGTGCCGTGGGGAGGTGAGGCAGATCATGCCACAGGTTACTGTATGTGTATACAGTAGTTTCGGCCTGGATCGGGCAATAAAGCCCGCGACAATCGACCGCTCAGGGATCGAGCAGCAGCTGCAGCGCGAAGGCCGCAGCCTGGCGGCGCACGTCGTCGCGATCGCCCGCAAAACGCCGCTGCAGGGCCATCGCACCCACCGATCCATCGCCCATGCGCGCGGCGCGCGAGAACCACACCAGTCCCACCGGCTTCGCCTCGCTGCCACCATCCGGACCTGCGATGCCGGTGATGGCCAGCGCGCGGGTCGCGCTGCTCACGGCCAGCGCCCCGACCGCCATCTCCAGCGCGGTGCGCTCGCTCACGGCACCGAGGTTCTGCAATGTCGCTGCCGCCACGCCCAGTTGCCGCTGCTTGGCCTCGTTCGAGTAGGTGACGAACCCATGGCAGAACCAGCGCGAGCTGCCGGCCACATCGGTGATCAGTTTGGCGACGTAGCCGCCGGTGCAGGATTCGGCCACGGCGGCGACATCGCCACGCTGCAGCAGTGCCTCGCCCGTGCGCGTGGCCAGCAGCTGCAGGTCAAAGTCGTTGGGAACCTCCCTGTTCACTCGACTTGTTTACGCGCCGCCGGTTTGACGGGCGCGTCGTTCCTGCTCGCGCCCCAAGGCAAGTGACAACATCATGTACCCGAGGCCCACCACTGCAGAACCCACGGCGAACACGGGCGCCGCCAGGACGGCCGTGGCGGCCGTGAACACCCAGGCATTGAGTGCGTCGGCACCGCGGAACACGGCCCCGTCGATGATGTTCTTGGCCTTGAAGCGCTCCTCGCGGCTGACTGCCGTGAACAGGGACTCCCTCGCCAGGTTCGAGATGCCGAAATTCGCCGTACGCGAGATCACCTGCAGGCCAAGCAGTACGGCAAACGCCGGATGCACTGCCAGGACGATGAAGCCCACGACGAAGATTGCCGGGAGCACAGCAGCGGCCCAACCAGTGCCAAGCTTCGCGATGAGCCGGCCCGACACCAGGAACTGCAGCCCCAGCGACAGAATGCCGATCCACAAGTCCACGGACGCGAAGGTCTGCGTGCGGACCGCCCGGTCATCGGACGAGGCTTCGACCGCGGCGACGTACTTGAGATAGACGAAGGTGCCGAGCAACGACAGCAGGAACACCCACACGGCAATCTTGCGCAGATACGGCGACTTGAACAGCCAGACGAATCCCTCGAACATGCCGCCGCCGACGGGGTCGTTCTGCCGCCGGGCACTGGCGGCCTCGAAGCCGGGGGTGGCGGCGCGAACTGCCGCAGCCGCAGCCTCGAGGCGGTTGGCGCAGACCACGGCCAGCGCCAGCAGCGCAGAGGCAATCAACAGCAGGTTTGCCGGGCCCAGCGGCACCGCAAGCTGCCGTGCGAGCAGCGGCCCTGCCAGCGTGCCGATGGAGCCGCCCGCAGCGATGAAGGCGAACAGGCGCCTGCTCTGCTCGGTGGAAAACAGGTCGGACATGAACGACCAGAACACCGACACCGTGAACACGCTGAACACGGCGATCCAGACGAAGAACGCCCGTGCGACGTACACTGTCTGCCAGTCGGATTTCAGCAGCAGCCAGAACAGCACCAGGTTGGCAGCGAAGAACAGATAGACCACGGGAATGAACCGCGGTCGCGGCAACTTCGCCACCACCGCCGCCAGCAGGGGTGCAGTGGCCAGCAGCGCGATGAACGTGGCGGTGAACAACCAGGGCAGGTTTCTCGTGCCGCCGGTCACGCCCATCTCGTCGCGCAATGGACGCAGGATGTAGTAGCTGGTCAGCAGGCAGAAGAAATAGAGAAAGGACCAAAGCACCGCTTTGACCTCTCCCGCCTTTGCATTTACAAGCTTCTTGATGAGCGTTTCCATTCAGCCAGCATATCCGCCCAGCCTCGCCGTGCGCCACTTTTTGGCCGCCGCAAGCGCGGCAGTCCATGGTTTCGACAAGTGAACCTGCCAGCGCACAACGCAGATCCCCGCCGCTGGCTGGTGCTGGCCATTACCGCCAGCGGCCTGTTCCTCATCTGCGTGGACCTCACGGTGCTCTACGTGGCGCTGCCCGCGCTCACGCGCGACCTCGCCGCCAGCAACGCGCAGCGGCTGTGGATACTCAACGCCTATCCCATCGTCGTGGCGGGCCTGCTGCCCGGCCTGGGCACGCTCGGCGACCGCTACGGACACCGCCGGCTCTTCATTGCCGGTCTCATCGTCTTCGGGCTGGCCTCGCTGGCCGCAGCCTTCTCGCCCAACGCCCCCGCGCTGATCGCCGGACGTGCCGGGCTCGGCGTGGGCGCGGGACTGATGATGCCGGCGACGCTGGCCATCATCCGCAACGTCTTCACGGCACCACGCGAACGGGCGCTGGCAATCGGCCTGTGGGCCGGCAGCGCCTCCGGCGGCATGGCACTGGGGCCGCTGGTGGCGGGCCTGCTGCTGGAGAAATTCTGGTGGGGCTCGGTGTTCCTCATCAATGTGCCGGTGGTGCTGGTGGCACTGGTGCTCACACTGTGGCTGGTGCCACGCCTGGCCGCGCCCGGCGGTCCGCGCTGGGACGTCGGCGGCTCGTTGCTGCTGCTCGGCGGGCTCACCGCGGCCATCTACGCCATCAAGGAAGTGGCGAAGCAGGACTTCTCGCCGCTGGCCTTCACCATTGCGCTGCTGCTCTCGGCGCTCTGTTTCGTGCTGTACCTGCGAGGCCAGCGTGGCAGGGCGCATCCCCTGCTTGACCTGTCGTTGTTCCGCTTGCCCGACTTCGCTGGCGCATTCGCCGCAGCGTGCCTGGGAACCACGGGCACCGTGGGCCTGGAGCTGATCCTCAGCCAGCACCTGCAGCTGGTTGAGCAGCGCACACCGCTCGCCGCCGCGCTGGTGATGACGCCGCTGGCGCTGGGCGGGTTCGTGGGTGGTCCGCTGGCGGGCAGGCTGATGCACCGGTTGCGTCCTTCGGCCATGGCCTGCGGGGCGCTTGCGCTTGCCGCGTTGTGCATCGGGGCGCTCGCCCTGCTGCCACCGGTGCAGCCCGGGCTCGCGCCTGCGCGCCTGCTGCTGCTGCTCGGCGTCGGGCTGGGCATCGGGGGCAGCGTCACTTTTGCCTCCTCCACCATCATGAACGCGGCGCCTCCGGAACGCGGCGGCATGGCGGCCTCCATCGAGGAAGTGGGCTTCGAACTGGGCGGTTCGCTGGGCGTTGCGCTGTTCGGCAGCCTGATGACGATTGCCTACGCGGCGGCGTTGATGCCACCGGAGACCGCCCCCGCGCTGCCTTCGATCGTGCGTGATTCGCTCGATGAAGCATTGCGCCTGGCCGATTCGATCTCCGCAGCCGATGCCACGCAGCTGCGCAGCGCGGCGCGAGAGGCATTCACCGTCGCTTTGCGCACCGTGTTGCTCGGCATCGGCCTGCTGTGGATGGTGACCGGCATCGGCATCGCGCGTGCCGGCAGATCCCGCCGAAGGTCCGCTGTGTAGGACAACTCCGCATCGCACGCACCCGCGCTTGGATCGACGGCGTTTTTCCGGTATCACGGAACCAACACGAACAAGCCCTGGGAGGCAGGATGCCAACCGCCCGACCCCTGGACCTCGCCGTCGTCGGCAATTGCGAAGTCGCCGCGCTCATCGATCCGCGCGGCACAGTAGTGTGGATGTGCCTGCCCCATCCCGACGGCGATCCGGTGTTCAACGCCCTGTTGCGCCCCACGCTGGGAGAATCGCAGCAGGGCGTGTTCTCGGTGGAAATGGCGGACCTCGCCATCGCGCGGCAGGAATACGTGCACAACACGCCCATCGTCGAGACCGTGCTCGAAGCCCCGGATGGCAGCAAGCTGCGCATCACGGATTTCTGCCCGCGTTTCGAGTCGCGCGGCCGCGTGTTCCGGCCCATGTCGCTGGTGCGCATCGTCGAGCCGCTGGCCGGCCGCCCGCGCATCCGGCTGCACCTTACGCCCGAGCAGTCCTATGGCAAGGCCGCCGGCGTGATCGACGGTGGCAGCCATCACCTGCGCTTTGAAGCCCAGAACTGCCGCTACCGCATCACCACCAATGGATCATTGCGGCAGCTCACCGAGTCCACGCTCACGGTGCTCGACGCGCCGCTGACCTTCGTGCTCAGCCGCGATGAGACGCTGCAGGAGGCGCCCGAGGTCGTGGCGCGCGGCTGGCTGGACGAAACGCTGCACTACTGGCAGAGCTGGTCCCGGGGCCTGGCCATTCCCTACGAATGGCAGGATGAAGTGATCCGCGCGGCCATCACGCTGAAGCTGTGCACTGTGGAGGATTCCGGCGCCGTGCTGGCCGCGCTCACGACATCCATCCCCGAAAGTGCCAACAGCGGCCGCAACTGGGACTACCGCTACTGCTGGCTGCGCGATGCGTACTTCGTGGTGCAGGCACTGAACCGCCTCGGCGTCACGCGCACCATGGAAGGCTACCTGCACTACATAGACCGCGTGGTGGCCTGCGCCGGTGACGCGGCACTGCAGCCGGTATACCGCATCGCCGGCGATGCGGCGCTGGAGGAACGCATCGTCGATTCGCTGCAGGGCTTCCTGGGCATGGGACCGGTGCGGGCCGGAAACCAGGCCGCCGAACAGGTCCAGCACGATGTGTATGGCGCGGTGATCCTGGCGCTGGCCCAGCTGTTCTTCGACCGCCGCCTGGTCACGCCGGGCGACGAGCACCTGTTCCGCGAACTGGAAAAACTCGGCGAACGCGCCTTCCGCATGTTCGACCAGCCGGACGCCGGTCCCTGGGAGTTCCGCGGCATGGCGCGCGCGCACACCTATTCCGCCGCGATGTCCTGGGCGGGCTGCGACCGCCTGGCCCGCATCGCCGAGCGGCTCGGGTTGCAGAAGGAGATGAACCAGTGGCGCGAGCGCGCCGACGGCATGCGCAAGAGCCTGCTCGAGCGTGCCTGGAATCCGGAACGGCGCGCCCTCGTGGCCAGCCTCGACGGCACCACCGATCTCGACGCCTCCCTGCTGCTGTTGCCCGAACTGGGGCTGATCGATGGAAAAGACCCGCGCTTCGTCGACACCGTCGAAACCATCGGCCGCGAGCTGCGCGAAGGCGACCTGCTGTTCCGTTACCGCCACACGGACGACTTCGGTCGACCGGAAGTGGCCTTCACGGTGTGCGCCTTCTGGTACGTGAATGCGCTTGCCGCGGCCGGACGCACCGAGGAGGCGCGCGCGCAATTCCAGGCGCTGCTGAAGCGGCGCAACCACCTGGGGCTGCTCTCCGAAGATGTGGATCCCGTCGACGGGCAGCTGTGGGGCAACTATCCCCAGACCTACAGCATGGTGGGCATCATCGGCTGTGCCCTGCGGCTGAGCCGCTCCTGGGACGCCGCGCTGTAACGCCAGCCGGTCACAAGGCGCGGCCGGCCGCGTAGAATCGCCGCCTCATACCAACAAGTGCCGGCGCGCCGCACGCGCCGCGTGGAAACCACCGCGCCGTGACTGATCCGCTCCAGAACCACACGCCCATGATGCAGCAATACCTGCGTCTGAAGGCAGAGCACCCGGACGTGCTGCTGTTCTATCGCATGGGCGATTTCTACGAAATGTTCTACGAGGACGCGCGCCGCGCCGCCTCGCTGATCGACATCGCCCTGACCACGCGCGGGCAGTCGGCCGGGGAGCCCATTCCCATGGCCGGCGTGCCGGCGGTGAGCGTGGAGAACTATCTGGCGCGGCTGGTCCGGCGCGGCGAATCGGTCGCCATCTGCGAGCAGATCGGCGACCCGGCCAAATCCAAGGGTCCGGTGGAGCGCCGCGTGGTACGCGTCGTCACACCCGGAACGCTGGTGGAAGATGCACTGCTCGACCGCCAGCGCGAGAGCCTGCTGGCCGCGCTGGTATTCGACGGCGAGCGGCACGGGCTGGCCTGGCTGGACCTCGCCAGCGGCCGCTTCTACGTCAGTGAACTAGGGGACGCGGTGGAAGTGGCAGCCGAGCTGGAGCGTCTGCGCCCGGCCGAACTGCTGCTGCCGGAGGACCAGCGCCGCGAGAACCTGCCGAACACACGGCTACGTCCGCCCTGGCACTTTGAACTGGAAACTGGGCGCCGCCTGCTGACTACACAGTTCGGCACACGCGACCTCGCCGGCTTCGGCGCTTCAGAGCTCACCGCAGGCCTGCGCGCTGCAGGCGCGCTGCTGCAGTACGCCCGCGACACACAGAAGGCCGCCCTGCCCCATGTGCGATCACTGTCCGTGCAGACACGCGACGAGGGCCTGCAGCTGGACGCCGCCACGCGGCGCAACCTGGAGCTGGACCGTGGCCTCAATGGCAACGATGACGCCACGCTGTTCGCGCTGCTGAACCGCACCACGACGGCAATGGGCTCGCGCGAACTGCGCCGCTGGCTGAACCGGCCGCTGCGCGATCGCGGCACCCTGCGCCAGCGCTATGCGGCAGTGGCGGCCCTGGCAGAATCACGCAAATTCCAGGCCGTGGCCGACACACTGGTCACCGTGGGCGACCTGGAGCGCATCCTCGCCCGCGTCGCCCTGCGCTCGGCGAGACCACGCGACCTGGTACAGCTGCGCACCTCGCTGGCGCAGTTGCCAAAGCTGCGGCACATCGCCTCGGCCATCCAGGCTCCGCTCGTGAACGCCCTGGCAGATCGCATCGGCGAGCACCGCGAGGAACACTCGCTGCTGCAACAGGCCATCGCCGAGGAGCCGTCTGCCCTGCTGCGCGACGGCGGCGTGATCGCGCCAGACTACGACGCAACGCTGGACCAGCTGCGCCGCATCTCCACCAACACCGATGAATTCCTGCTCGACCTTGAGCGCAAGGAGCGCGAGCGCAGCGGCATCAGCCAGCTGAAGCTGGGCTACAACCGCGTGCAGGGTTTTTTCATCGAGATCCCGCGCGCCCACGCCGAGAAGGTGCCGGCGGATTACCTGCGCCGCCAGACCGTGAAGTCCGCCGAGCGCTTCATCACGCCGGAACTGAAGAAGTTCGAGGACGAGGTGCTGGGTGCCCGCGACAAGGCGCTGGCGCGCGAAAAGGAAATATACGACAGCGTCCTTGAGGCGCTGATTGGAGCCCTGCCGGCCCTGCAGGAAAGTGCCGCCGCGGTCGCGAGCCTCGATGCGCTGGCCAGCCTGGCCGAGCGTGCAGATACCCTGCAGTGGGTGCAGCCCGAACTTACCGAGAGCACGATATTCCGTGTCGAGGCCGGCCGGCATCCGGTGGTCGAGCAGTTCAGCGGCGCGCAGTTCGTGCCTAACGACCTGTGCTTCGACGACTCCCGCCGCATGCTCATCGTCACCGGCCCGAACATGGGCGGCAAGTCCACTTACATGCGCCAGGCCGCGCTGATAGCGGTACTGGCGCATATCGGCAGCTTCGTGCCGGCAAAGGGCGCGGTGATCGGCCCCATCGACCGCGTGTTCACGCGCATCGGCGCAGCGGATGACCTGGCCGGCGGACGGTCCACCTTCATGGTGGAGATGACCGAGACGGCCAGCATCCTGCACAACGCCACGCGGCAGAGCCTGGTGCTGATGGATGAGATCGGTCGCGGCACCAGCACCTTCGATGGCCTGTCGCTGGCCTGGGCCGTGGCGCGGCACCTGGCAACGAAGGTCGGCGCATTCACCCTCTTTGCCACGCACTACTTCGAACTCACCGCCCTGGCGGCGGAGATGCCGGGCGTGATGAACCTGCATCTGGACGCCACCGAGCATGGTGATGAGCTGGTGTTCCTGCACGCAGTGAAGGAAGGACCTGCCAACCGCAGCTATGGTCTCGCGGTGGCGAAGTTGGCCGGGGTACCCCAGCCGGTGATCGCTGCTGCGCGACGTTACCTGGCAGAACTGGAATCGCAGCGCGATGCGCAGGTGGCAGCGGTGCCCTCGCCGCAGGTGTCACTGCCCTTCGAGGCGCAGCCTGTGGCAGCAACCCCAGCGCCCGGGACGGACGAGCTGCGCGCCCGCCTCACGGATGTGAATCCCGACGCGCTCTCACCCCGCCAGGCACACGAACTGCTTTACGACCTGAAGGCGTTGCTGGAACGCGAGTGAGGCGTTCCTAGTCGCGTGAGGATCGCACGTCCAGCGCGTCGCGCAAGCCATCGCCCAGGAAGTTCAATGCGAACAGCGTGACGCTGAGCGCAATTCCCGGGTAGATCATGAGCCACGGATATTCCTCCATGGTCTCTACGCCGTCGGAGATCAGTGAACCCCAGGACGACTGGGGCGGCTGCACACCCAGGCCCAGGAACGAAATGAACGCTTCAAGCAGCATGACGGCGGGAATGGTCAGGGTCGTGTAGACAATCAACGGACCCACTGCGTTGGGAATCAGGTGCCGCACGATGATGGTCGAGCGCGACAGCCCCAGCGAGATCGCTGCCTCGACGAACTCCTGGTGCCTCAACGCCTGCACCTGTCCGCGGATGATGCGCGCCATGGTGAGCCATTCCACCGCGCCCAGCGCCAGGAACAGCAGCAGGAGGCTGCGACCGAACACCACGGTGAGCAGCACCACGAAAATCATGAAGGGCAAGGCGTAGAGGATGTCCACGATGCGCATCATCACGGAGTCGACCCGGCCGCCGTAGTAGCCGGCGGTGGCGCCCCAGGCGACGCCGATCACGAGCGCGACAAACGTGGCCACGAAACCCACCGTCAGCGAAATGCGTCCGCCATAGAGGATTCGGGTGAGCAGGTCACGGCCAAAAGTATCTGTGCCGAGCCAGTGTTGTGCGGAGGGCGGCGCCGCTCCCAGCACCAGATCCTGCTGTTCATAGCCGTAGGGGCTCAACCACGGCACCAGCACGCAGGCCAGGCCGATCACAGCCAGCACGACGGCGCCGATCACGGCAAGGCGGTTGCGCTGCAGACGGCGCCATGCGTCCTGCCACAGCGACGTGCCGCGCTCGAAGTTGACGACGGCGGGAGTGGGAGCCGGCGCGCTCATGCCCGCCCTCCGATCGCACCGCGAACGCGCGGATTCAGCCAGGCAGCCAGTACATCGGAGAGCAGGTTGAACACGATGATGAGGAATGCGAGGAAGGTGGTACAGCCGAGGATCATCGTGTAATCACGATTGAACGCGGCCTGCACGAAGAAGCGGCCCAGCCCCGGCACCTGGAATACTGTCTCCACCACGAAAGAGCCGCTGAGCAACATGGCGAATGCAGGACCGAGATAGGCGACCACTGGCACCAGGCCACCACGCAATGCGTGCTTGAATATCACCACGCGTTCAGGCAATCCCTTCGCGCGCGCCGTGCGGATGTAGTCCTGGGACAGCACCTCCAGCATGCCGCCCCGCGAAAGGCGCGCAATGTAGGCCGCGTAGGCAAACCCGAGGGTCAGACTGGGCAGGATCTTGTCACCCGGCAGGTCCCCCCATCCCGACACGGGAAGCCACTCCAGCCAGATTCCGAAGACCAGCACCAGGAGTGGCCCCAGCAGGAAGGTGGGCGCGCAAATGCCGATCATCGCCAGTGACATGGGCAGGTAATCGCGCCATGTGTTCGGGTGCAACGCTGCGATGAGTCCCGCGCCCAGTCCGACCACGATGGCGATCAACAGCGCGTAGATGCCAAGTTCCGCCGTCGCCGGGAACCCAGCCGCAATCAGCTCGTTCACGCTGCGACCGGGATACTTGAAAGATGGCCCCAGGTCGCCCCGCAGCAGGTCGCCAAGGTACGAGCCATATTGCGCAAGCAGGGGCTGGTCCATGCGGTACTGCGCCTCCAGCGCGCGCCGCACCTCTGGCACCTGCACGCGCTCCTGGTCGAAGGGGCCGCCCGGCGCGAACCGCACAAGGAAAAATGTGAACGTGATGACGACGAGCAGTACGGGGATCGCCTGCAGCAGGCGCAGCCAGAAGAAGCGCAACATTTACTTCGCAGGCTCCACGTAGATGTGCTTGAACGAGTAGAAGTCCAGGATATTGGGGGCCATGCCCTTCACGCCCGGACTCACCAGGTGCTTGGTCACATAGGTATAGAGAGGAATGACCGGCATTTCCTCCATCAGGATCGTCTCGGCTTCGTGGAAAATCGCGAACCGTTCTTCCTGGGTCCGCGCGGCGGGCAGCTTGCGCAGGATCAGCTCGTCATACCGGGCATTGGACCATTTGCCGTTGTTGTTGCCACCACCGGTTATGAACAGGTCAAGGAAGGTGTTCGGATCCACGTAGTCACCCTGCCAGCCGTGCCGCGAGATGGAGAACTCCCCATGCTGCCGCGTATCCAGGAACACCTTCCACTCCTGGTTCACGATGGTCACGTCGATATTCAGGTGCTTCTTCCACATCTGCTGGATGGCCACCGCGATCTTCCGGTGGCCTTCATGCGTGTTGTAGACGACCTCCAGCGGTGGCAGGCCCTTGCCATCCGGATACCCGGCTTCTGCCAGCAGCTTGCGGGCCGCTTCGGGATCGAAATCGAACAACTTCGGCGGCTGGTACCCCAGGGTGCCAGGCGGCGTCATCGCATAGGCTGGAACATTCACCCCCTGCAACACGGTGTCGACAAGCGTCTGCCGGTCGACAGTCATCGCCAGGGCGCGCCGCACCCGCGCATCATCCAGCCCCGGCCGCGTGACATTGAGCATGTAGAAATAGGTGCTCAGGTAAAGGTCCTGGCGCAACAGTTCGGGCGCCTCGCGCCGGTACACCGGAATCTTGTCCAGCGGAATGTCGGTGGTGTAGTGCAGCTGGCCGGAACGGAAGAGCCGTTCCTCGGTGACGATATTCTCCGTGACGTAGAACATCACGGCGTTGAGACGGACGTTCGCCGCATCCCAGTATTCGGGGTTGCGCTCCACCCGCACATACCGGTTCAGCTTCCATTCCGCCAACCGATATGCCCCGTTGCTCACGATGTTGCCGACCCGGGTCCACCGCGTGAAACGGTCAGCGGGTGCGCCGAACTTTTCTATGACATGCCGCGGAACCGGGTAATAGCTGGCATGGGCCACCAGCTGCAGAAAGTATGGCGTGGGCGCGCCGAGTTCCACTTCCAGCGTCCGTGGATCGATGACGCGCACGCCCACCTGGTCGAAGTCCGTGATCTCGCCTTTCAGGTAGGCTTCGGCGTTCTTGAGCGGAAACATCATGTAGGCCGAATCGTTGCCCAGGGCGGGCTGCAGGCCGCGCCACCAGCTCCAGCGAAAGTCCTCGGCCGTCAGTGGCGTTCCGTCGGACCATCGCGCGTCTGCGCGCAGGTGGAAGCGATAGGTGAGCCCATCGGGACTGACCTCCCACCGTTCCGCCACGCCCGGAACAGGTTCCAGCGTCTCCGGATCCTTGCTCACGAGACCTTCGAACAAGGAGTCAATGATGTGGGCCTCGGGGACTCCCGAAGTCAGGTGGGGATCGATGGCCTGGGGCTCTGCTCCGTTTCCGTAATGCAGTACGCCAGTTGCATTGCCCTCCTGCACCCTTGTATTGCCGCCCGAGCAGGCTGCAAGCAGCGCGCTTGCCGCCAACACCACGGCGTGCACGCCACTTAGCCAGCGGAAACTGCGCCTCACGGTGATACCCCTGCCGTATTCGATCGTGGTGCCATCCTGTCGTGGGATACCGAGAGCAGCGCACGGGCGTAGTCTGTAGTCGGTGCCCCCCACAGCTGTTCGGTCGCACCACTCTCCAGCACTTTCCCCTTGTACATCACCATCACCCGGTCACACAGGTACCGCACCACGGCCAGGTCATGCGAAATGAACAACATGCTCAGGTTGTGCTTCTCCACCAGCATCAGCAGCAGCTCCAGGATCTGCTTCTGGATGGTCACGTCCAGCGCGGACACCGGCTCGTCTGCAATGACCAGCTCCGGCCGGGTGGAGATCGCGCGGCCGATGGCGATGCGCTGCCGCTGCCCGCCTGAGAACTCGTGCGGATACTTGCGCACATGCGCCCGGGCCAGCCCGACATCATCCATGATGCTGAACACCGCGTGGTCCAGGGTCCGCCGGTCGGCCAGCTTGTGCAGCAGCAGCGGCTCGGCCAGGGTGTCGTAAATCGTCATGCGCGGGTTGAGCGAGGCATACGGGTCCTGGAACACCATCTGCATGCGCCGTCGCCAGGGCTGCATCTGCACGGACGACTTGCCGACCAGCTCCTCGCCATCGAACTTCACCGAGCCGGTGGTGGGCACCAGCCCCAGCACGCTGCGTCCCAGCGTGGACTTGCCCGAACCGCTCTCGCCCACCAGCCCCAACACTTCGCCGCGCTTCAGGTCGAAGCTCACGTCATCAACGGCAATGACATCCGTGCCCTTGTTTCGCATCGACCGGAAGCGTGTGGTCAGGTGGCTGACCTGCAGCAGCAGCTCTGAAGTGGCGCGCCCTTGCACAGGCTTGGCGCCGCTGGGAATGGCGTCAAGCAGCTTGCGCGTATAAGGCGACTCAGGCGCAGAGAAGATGCGGCCCACCGGCCCCTGCTCCATTGCCACGCCGTTCTGCATCACCAGAACCTGGTCTGCTAGTCCAGCCACCACGCCCAGGTCGTGACTGACGAAGATCACACCGAGATTGCGCCTCACCCTCAGCTCGTTGATGAGCTGGAGGATCTGACGCTGCACCGTCACGTCGAGCGCTGTGGTGGGCTCATCGGCGATCAGCAGGCGCGGTTCGGCGATCAGCGCCATGGCGATCATCACGCGCTGGCGCATGCCGCCGGAAAACTGGTGCGGATAGGAATCGATGGTGGAATCCGGATCGCGGATGCCGACTTCCTTCATCAGCTCGATGGCGCGCGCGCGGGCCGTGGCGCGGCTGGCCTGCCGGTGGTACACCAGCGGCTCCATCATCTGCTCGCCCACGGTGAGGTAGGGATTAAGGCACGTCATCGGGTCCTGGAAGATGAACGCGATGTCGTTTCCGCGCACCTGGCGCAGTTCGTCCTCCGACAGTCGCAGCAGGTCCTTGCCATCGAACACCGCGGTGCCACCTTCGATGCGCCCCGGAGGCATGGGAATCAGTCCCAGCAACGAATAGCAGCACACCGACTTGCCCGAGCCGGATTCCCCGACGATGCCCAGGGTCTTGCCCTGCTCCACGTCGAAGCTCACGTCACGCACGGCCTGCACGACGCCATTGCGCGTGTGGAACGAAACGCTCAACTGCCGGACTTCAAGCAGCGCCACACAACCTCCCGTGTGAGTTGGCGCTGTGACCGTACCCGGGCTGCCGGGATAGATCAATGTCCCTCCCCCGGCCGGCAGGGTTTGCGGATACCGGGATAGAATCGGGGCACGACAGGGAGGGTCTCATGGCCACGCGCTCCGTCTCACCCGCATTGCTGGTTGCCACCCGCAAGGGTGCATTCATCCTTCGCGCCGATGCGGCGCGACGCACCTGGAAGCCGGGCGCTCCCATCCTTCTGGGCCACATCGCCCATCATCTGGTGCAGGATCCGCGCGAGCCCCGCAGGCTGCTGCTGTCGATGCGCACCGGACACCTCGGTCCCACCATGTACCGGTCCGGCGACGGCGGTCGCAGCTGGAAGGAAGCCAGGCGTCCGCCGGCGTTTGCGAAAGCCGAAGGCGGACGCAAGGCGCATGTGCTGGACCATATCTTCTGGCTGACGCCGGGCCATGCCAGCGAGCCCGGCGTCTGGTACGGCGGGGCCTCCCCCCAGGGCCTGTTCCGCACTGAAGACGGCGGTGAGACCTGGGAGCCTGTGGCTGGCCTCAATGACCATCCGGAATACAGCCAGTGGATGGGCGCGGTGGAGAATGGCACCCCCGATGGCCCGAAGCTGCATTCGGTGC
Organism: Pseudomonadota bacterium; assembly: GCA_030852845.1. Taxonomy (GTDB): domain Bacteria; phylum Pseudomonadota; class Gammaproteobacteria; order Steroidobacterales; family Steroidobacteraceae; genus ZC4RG30. The sequence continues at coordinate 1,858 of JALYWF010000009.1, read as the reverse complement.
TGGTTGATCCGCGCGATGCACGGCACCTCTACGTGGCCATGTCCAGCGGCGGCGTGCACGAGTCCACCGACCGCGGCGTCACCTGGAGGCCACTGGTGGCTGGCATGGAAGTCGTGGAAGGTTTCCCCAAGGACCAGCTTTACGTGCACGACCCGCATTGCGTGCGTTTCTCGGCCAACCCCGACCGCCTCTACCAGCAGAACCACTGCGGCATCTACCGGCTCGATCGTCCTGGCGAATCGTGGCTGCGCATCGGCCTCAGCATGCCGAAGAGGATCGGTGACGTGGGTTTCCCCCTGGTGGTGCATCCGCGCGACGAGAACGTGTGCTGGGTCTTCCCGATGGATGGCAGCACGGTGTGGCCGCGGACGCCCATTGGTGGCCGGCCGGCTGCGTACGTCACGCGCAATGCCGGTCGCAGCTGGCAGCGGCTCGACAAAGGCCTGCCGGAAGGGAATGCCTGGTGGACGGTGAAGCGGCAGGCCATGTGTACCGACGCGCACGATCCGGTGGGAATCTACATCGGGACCACCAGTGGCGAGATCTGGGCCAGCAGGGATGAGGGCCGCAGCTGGAAGTGCATCGCGCGCCACCTGCCCGAGATCTACGCGCTGGAAGCCGCGCGATTCTGACGCCAGGGCCAGCTCATGCGCGTCACCATCCCCAGTCCGCTGCTTTCCTACACGGGCCGCCGCGAGGTGGAGGCCGAAGGCAACACGGTGGAAGAAGTGCTGCGCGACCTCGACCGGCGTTTCCCGGGCCTGCGCTTCCGCATGGTGGATGAGCAGGACCACCTGCGCCCGCACATGCGCGTGTTCATTGACAGCGCGGAATCCCGCAACCTCGCAACGCCATTGCCCGCCGGTGCCACGCTGCACATCGTGCAGGCGCTGAGCGGCGGTTAGGCCCCGCCGCGAAAGCGGCCGGTTTCCAGGAAATCCGCGACCCGCTCCGCCACCTCTCGCGATACGCACATGGTGGTGTGGCTCACAGGCAGTTCCAGCAGGTCTGCCGCACCATCGAGGCGCGTCTCCGCCACCGCCACGGTGCCATCATTCGGCCCGTCGAAACGCGTGAGCAGGTGCCCCAATCCAATGGGCGCGGTGCCGGCGATGATCCCCAGCTGTGCCTGGAACGCCCAGCGGCCCGGCACGCCATGGGGCAGGCAGTCGGTGCCGACCTGCCCGAGCAGTCGCCGCACCGGGGCTGCGCCATGCAGGCGCCGCGCACACTGGCTGCCGCGAATGGGCGTGCCCATGAAAACCACACGGCAGAAATCGCCGCTGAAGCGGTCTGCCGACAACACGCCCATTTCGAACATGCGGTAGATCACGAGCCCACCCAAGCTGTGGCCGATGAGGTGCACGGGCTGGAGCGTGCGCCTTGCCAGCGCAATGGCCTGGCGCGCGCAGCGCCGCGCCACCACGTCCATCTGCTCAACCATCGAGGAATAAGGCAGCACACGCAGCGCCCAGCCGCGCGCGGCCAGGCGCCGCCGCAGCAGGAAGGATTCGGCGCCCGTCATCCACAGTCCGTGGACGAACAGCACCGTGCCGCGCAGCGGAGGATCAGCCGGGCGGCTGCGGCGTGCGGACACGGATCGACAGCTCGCGCAGCTGCGCCTCGCTCACCGGCGTGGGTGCATCGGTCAGCAGGCAGGCCGCGGTCTGCGTCTTCGGGAAGGCGATCACGTCGCGGATGCTCTCGGTGCCCGACATCAGCATGGTGAGTCGGTCGACGCCGAAGGCGATGCCGCCGTGGGGCGGCGCGCCATAGCGCAGGGCGTCGAGCAGGAAGCCGAACTTGCGCTGCGCCTCTTCCGCATCGATGCCCAGCAGGCTGAACACCGCCGACTGCA
>JALYWF010000006.1 GCA_030852845.1 Pseudomonadota bacterium | reverse complement strand
CGGGTAAAGCACGCCTGCGGCAAGCGGAAAGGCCAGCACGTTGTAGCCTACGGCCCAGGCCAGGTTCTGGTGCATCTTGCGCAAGGTGCCGCGTGCAATCGCAATTGCACGTACCACGTCATAGGGATCACTGCGCATGAGCACTGTATCCGCACTTTCGATCGCGACATCGGTGCCTGCACCAATGGCGAACCCGACTTCGGCCTGGGTCAGTGCCGGTGCGTCATTGACGCCATCCCCGACCATGCCGACCTTCAACCCCTGCGCCTGCAGCTTCCTGACTTCGTCTGCCTTCCCGCCCGGCAGCACATCCGCCAGCACGATATCAATGCCGAGGTCCGCTGCCACACGCTCGGCGGTGGGACGATTGTCGCCGGTGATCATCGCGACGCGCACCTTGCGTCGATGCAGTTCCGCGATGGTCGCGCGAGAGGTGGGCCGGATCGCGTCCGCGATGGCGATCACCCCAGCCAGCTGCCGGTCCACCGCCACATAGACGACCGTGCGCCCCGCTCCCTTGAGGCTCTCGGCCTGCGCTTCAAGTTCGTCGACGACTACATCCTGGGATTTCATGAGGAGACGATTTCCCAGATGCACCCACTGCCCACCCACTCTGCCAACAGCACCCTGACCATCGACATTGGTGTAGTCGGTAGCGCGCACGGCGGCGCCACCCGCGTGCTTGAGAATGGCCTGCGCCAACGGATGCTCGGAGTGAGCCTCCACCGCCGCCGCAATATCGAGCAGTCGTGCTTCGTTCCAGCCGGTTGCTGCCATTGTCTGCACGACGTCGGGCTGCCCAACTGTCAGCGTGCCGGTCTTGTCGAAGATCACCACGTCCAGTCGGGCGCACTGTTCAATCGCTTCGGCATGCTTGAACAGGATGCCGTGCCGGGCGCCCATCCCGGTGCCGATCATGATCGCCATCGGCGTCGCGAGTCCCAGTGCATCAGGACAGGCAATCACGAACACGGTGATGGTCAGGGTGAGGGCGAACAGCAGCGTCTGTCCCAGCCACCAGAACCAGACCGCAAAGGTCAGCAAGCCGATGAGGATCGCCGCCAGCACCAGCCACTGCGACGCCCGGTCGGCGAGAAGTTGCGCCGGTGCCTTGGAGTTCTGCGCCTGCTGGACCAGCTTGATGATCTGCGCCAACGCCGAGTCGGCGCCAACCTTGGTGGCGCGGTAGGTGAAAGCGCCACTGCGGTTGATGGTCCCACCGACCACCGTCGAACCCTGACTCTTCTTCACAGGCATCGACTCACCGGTCAGCATGGACTCATCGACCTGTGATTGCCCTTCAAGCACCTGCCCATCGACCGGTACTTTGGCGCCCGGACGCACGACAACAATGTCACCCACCTGCACATCATCGGTGGCGACCTCCACGTCCACATTGTTTCGGCGCACGATCGCCCGCGGCGGCGACAATTTCAGCAGCGCCTTCATTGCATCCGACGCCCCGGCGCGGGCCCGCATCTCCAGCCAGTGACCCAGCAGCACAAACGTCAGCAGCACCGCAGATGCCTCGTAGAAATTCGGGCCGTCGAACAGGAAGGTCGCACCCATGCTGAAGCCATACCCGGTTCCGACACTGAGCAGCACCAGCACTGCCATGTCGAGCACGCCATGGCGCAGCGAACGGATGGCTGCGGCAAAGAAAGGCCAACCCGGATAGAGCACCGCACCGCTTGCCAACAACCACAGCCAGATGTTGGCGGTCAGCCCAAAGGGTGTCGGGGGCGGAGTCATCATGCCCATCGGCGACCAGACGAACAGGGGAATCGCAAACAGCAACGCAACAACAAATCGCCCGCGCATGTCACGGGCCGCTGCGTGCAGATCGCCACCGTGATGCATCCCCGCGTGTCCATCTGACTCATGCGGGCCGTGCTCCACGTGCACCGCAGGTGCCGCTGCCTGCCTCACGTCGGGTTGCCCAAGAGCCTGCCCTGCATGATGGGTATGATCTGCCTTGCCCTTCGACCCTTGCGGCGCTTGACACTGGAACCCGCAGCCGCGGATGGCGGCTGTGATTGCGGCAACATCGGCCAGGTCTTTGTCAAAGCGTACTTCCAGTACGCCCGTGGCGAAATTGGCATTGGCAGCATGCACTCCGGGCAGCGCGCTGATCGCGGCCGCCAGGGTGCGGCCACAGCCTTCGGTCAGCATGTCGCCGATGGGAAAAGTCTTCGCAGCGACCATCATGTGACCCGCCCTCATGCGGTCGCAGCTGGGGCTTGATGACGGCGCGGGAGGAACCGGGGCACGGCTGCCAGATAGCTCTCGTACTCGGCGCCGAAGCGCGCCCGGCTCTCACGCTCCTCGTTGATCGACAGTCGCAGATAGGTGACCAGCATCACCAGATAGAGCACCAGCGTAAGCAGCGTGGGCCACTGTACGAGGAAACCGGTCATGATCAGTGCGAATCCCACGTACTGCGGATGCCTCATGCGCGCGTACGGTCCGGTTCGCGCGAGCTCACCGCGTTTCTGGGCGTTGTAAAGCACCGGCCAAGATCTGGACAGCAACCAGAATCCGCCGCCGATGAACACGAAACTCAGTATATGGAAGGGACCGAAGTGCGGATTGGCGCGCCAGCCGAACATCATCTCCAGCACATGACCGGCGTCGTGGCTGTACCAGTTGACCTCCGGGAAGCGTGAAGAAAGCCAACCCGAAAGGAGGTACAGACTCAGCGGAAAGCCGTACATCTCGGCAAACAGCGCCACCACGAAGGCCGAGAACAGCCCAAAGCTGCGCCAGTCGCGAGTCGTGAGCGGTGTGTAGAAGCTCCAGGCGAAGAAAATGAAGAACGCAGCATTAACCAGTGCGAGCGTCCAGAGGCCATATCCGGGAAACATGGTGTTCATGTGGCGTCCCCAGAGCGTGAGCTGTCCGACTTGTGCCCCGCATGTCCATCATGCCCATCATGCCCATCATGCCCATCATGCCCACCATGTCCGCCGTGTCCGCCGTGTCCGCCGTGTCCGCCGTGTCCGAACACATGCATCAGTGGGCAGGCAAGAAATATCAGTATCGGCAACCAACGCCACAGGCCAGCCAGATGCAACCGATGCTCGACCAGAAGGTAGAACGTCGCGATGCCCAGCAACAGCCAGAACGTCAGACGTGTGCGCCGAGGTGCAGGTGCGGCTTCGCCCTTGCCGGGAAGGGGGGGAGAACTTGTCATTGGAAGGCTCCTTGCAGTTGACGGACGAAAGGCGGCACGCTGGGCAGCGGCGAGTGCCGATTTGCAGTCATGCGGACTTGCCGCGAGAGGCGCGGCGCTTTAACAATCGTTCCGGGGTGGTTCTGACCTGTGGCGGCATTTCTGCAGCGGCGATGGCTTCGATGAGGGCGCAAACGTCGTGCCCCGTCGGCGCTGTATCAGGCAATGTCGCCCAATGCGCAGCAGCGTTGGCCATGCGGCCCTGCAGCGCCAACAAGAGTTCGAGTTGTTCACGCGTCTCATCCAGGCGGCGGGTGATGATGTCACGCACCAGCGGACAGGGACTCTTGCGCTGGCGACTGCGCCGCAGGATCTCATCGATCTCCGCGAGCGTAAAACCCAACCGTTGCGCGGTGCGAATGAAGTGCAGCCTGTGCACCTCGGCAGATGAGAACAGCTGGTACCCGGCCGCAGTGTGGCTGCTCGCCCGCAACAGCCCTCGCCGCAGATAGTTGCGCACAACATGCACAGTCACACCGCCATGCTGCGCCAATCGTTGCACCGTCACGGGCGCACTGGGCCGACGCCGATCTGGTGTCACTCCATGCTCCTGCAAAACCTGTAGGAGACCGTAAACCTGCGTGCCGCACACAGGTCAAGACGCATGGCACCATGCTTGGCAGGAAAACCCGCCAAGCAGGCGCATGAACACCCCGTGCCACTGATCGCGCGGTACCATCGTGCATTGTCCACGGCCGGGGCCAGTCGACCCAGTTCCGCTACGCGAGTGAGGTTTCCGTGACGGAAGTTGTCCAGCCTGTTGTTAGCCGCATCCTGGATGACGGCTACGGTACAGCGTGCGTGGAGGTCGCCACGGCCGAAGCCCTGCACCGCGATTGTTTCTGCGTGGCGGTCGACCCGCGTGCAGTCAAGGAGCAGCTCAACTCTCTCCTGGACGCCAGCGGCACGTCGGTGCGACTGGCCGATGCCCACGCCCACCTCTTCTCGTCGTTGCCGATCTTCGTGCCTGCGCCGACAGTCGCGCGCATGACGGCGGCCGTGCAGGCGTTGACGGAGGTGGTGGCAACGCCAGAGTACGTGGCGGCTGTCCTGACGTGGGCGCCAACGATTGCCAACTACGATCCCGGATCGCCCGGCGGTCTGCTGGGATTCGATTTTCACCTGGGGCCAGACGGTCCGCGGCTGATTGAGATCAACACCAACCCCGGCGGGCTGTTGCTCAACGCCACCCTCGCCCGGGCGCAGCGGCTCTGTCTCCCGCAACTGAGTGCGCCCGCTGCCGTTGCGGACGCCGAAGGTGCCGCGATCAACGCCCTGCTCAATGAGTGGCAGCTGCAGGGAGGAACTGGCATTGACGACCTGGTGGCGATTGTTGATGAAGCCCCCGCGCAGCAATACCTGTATGCCGAGTTCGTGTTGTTCAAGCGCGAGCTCGAATTGCGGGGCTATCGCGCAGCCATCTGTGACCCGACCGAACTGCACTATGTCGATGGCGCCTTGCAGCTGGGCGCGCAGCGCGTCGGGTTTGTCTACAACCGCCTCACCGACTTCGCCCTTGAGGCGCCAGCGATGCAACCGCTGCGACAAGCCTTTCTGGACGGCAACGTGGCCCTCAGCCCGCATCCCAGGGCACATGCACTGTGGGCCGACAAGCGGAACCTGAGCTTGCTGTGGCAGCCGGCATTTCTGGCCTGTACGGGGCTGTCGCAGGAACGGCAATTGCTCCTGGCCAGCGTCGTGCCTCGGACCGAACTGCTGACGGCTGACAATCGCGAGCAGTTGTGGGAAACACGCCGCCAATGGTTCTTCAAGCCGGCGGCGGGCTTCGGGAGCCGGGCTAGTTACCGGGGCGATAAACTTACGCACAAGACCTGGGAGCAGATGGCTTCCCAGCCCTATGTCGCACAGGAAATCGTGCCGCCGAGCCAGCGTCACACCGCTCCCGGCTCGCCGGCTCTCAAGGTGGATCTGCGTTGCTACGCCTACGAGGGACGCGCCCTGTGTTTTGCGGCGCGCTTGTACCAGGGGCAGACCACCAACTTTCGCACACCAGATGGCGGCTTTGCCCCTGTGCTGACACTGGCTAGGGCCTGAGGGTTTCGGAGAGTTAGGCATGGTGCCGGCTGGCTATTCCACCGTCGGTGAATACATTGCCGTCATGGTCGCTGTCACAGCCAGCACAGTAGTGATGAGAATGAATTCCATCGTCAGGCTGTAGCGCAGTGCTCTGGCAGCCGTCGGGCTGCCCTGTGCGAGGGCTGGGGCGAGCCTGAGCTTGTTGAGGGCCGCGAGCCCCATCAAGACTGAAAAGCCCATCAATTTTCCGGAGAGCAGCAGGCCGTAGGGAGTCCACAGGGCTTGCCACGTCGGCACAAGTGCCGCTGCCATGCCGAAGCCTGCCGCCGCAATAACCGGCACCATCCAGGTGGCGAGTTTCGAAAAGCGATGCACAATCAGCGCGGCGACCGCTGATTCAAGTCCGGTGGCGCGATACAGCGGCCACAACGCGCCAAACCAGAACGCCACTACCCACAGGTGCAGCACCAGCAGAGGCGCGAGCACGCCGCGCAATGGATTGATCGATGTGTGCCCCGTGGCCGCAAACGACATTGCCACCAGCAGTCCGCCGATCAGCCCCGGGAACAAGGTCCTTCGCCCGAGTCTGGCTCCGCCAACAATGATGGCCAGCATGCCCGCCATCCGCAATCCATTGGCCAGACCGGATTCCGAAAGCAGCGCCCGCCGCTGCAGCGATACGTCCATGATGCCAGCAAGGGATCCAGTCATTCGCGCAGCCTCGAGAAGCTGATGACTGCCCACGAACAACAGACCGGCAAGCGCCATCCAGCGTGCGGTCACACGCAGTTCATCGGACATCTCCCTGGCCAGCGATCCGAAAAAGGCGGTGAACAAGATGATACCCACCGCCTGCAGCAAGGCAACGAAGCCCAGTGTCCGCACGACAATGGCAATGACGTCGACGGCCACGCGGCAACTCCCAACCTGCGCGCGCGATCAGTGCGCCATGCCAGCGTGGGCGTCCGCTCCGATCTTGAACAGAATCTTGCCGGACATCACATGATTGTCATCGCCCAGCGCGCGCCACGTGACGGTGTAGCTGCCCGCAGCCAGGGACGGGAGGGGCAGTGAGATCTTGCTTGAGGCCGCCTTCGGCAACGGTCCGATGTCCTGCGGCTTGGCATCACCGGCCTGCAACGTGAGCGCAGTGACCTGCACCGCCTCGTTGAACTCCAGATCAAGAGTCTTGGGTGCTGTGGTCAGCGTACTGTTGGCCACCGGCTGTGACTTATCCAGATGCGCATGCGCCTGCGCCGCGCCGGCAAATGCAAGCGAGGCCAATGCTACGAAGGAAAGATAGGATTTCATGAGCTTCTCCGCTGAATTGATTGGATGAACACTTCGATTGCAAAAGCTATCAAGGAGACACTATCTGGCTGGTACCGCCTCGATGGCGTTCACCATCAGCTTGCCGTTCTCGCGCATAGCACTGAATGTGATCCTGTCGCCGGCCTTCAGACCGGACAACAGTTCTTTGTTCGTGGCCGTAAACACCATCGTCATGCCTGGCATTCCGAGGTTCTTGATGTCTGCATGCTTGATCGTGATCTGCCCGAGGTCCGCATCGACCTTGCGCACCTCCCCTGCGGTCATCGTTGTCTCGGCGGGTCTCACCATTTGCGCGTGATCTATGGCGCCGTGGCTCACGGTACCAGGGTCGATGGCGAATGCTGGGGCTGCGGCGAACCCCAGCACACAGCTGATGCCGATGACCAGGTTCGTGAAAGTCGTGTGTCGTGCTGTGGTCATGATGTTGCTCTCGCTCTTTCGATGTCTGGACTTCACGGTTCTGTTGTGCAACGCCGGGAGGTCGCCGAAATCAATGGTCACTGTGATCGACGGGTTTACGCACCTGCACTTCCGCCGGCTCGGCAGGTTGCCGGATGCGCGGCATGGAAGCGTCGCCGCCCTGCCCCGAGCGTTCCGGCTCGGCCATTGGCCCGCCGAACTCGCTGGCGACAGTCCCCGGAGGATTCTGATACCAGGGCGGATTCGCATAGTCGCCCGGCTTCTGGTCGCGGCGCACCTTCAGTACGCTGAACATGCCGCCCATCTCTACCGATCCGAATGGACCCTGTCCGGTCATCATCCGCGCGGTGTTGTCTGGTATCGGCATCCCCATCTCGGTCATGTCCGCCATGCCACGATCTCCCATGGCCATGTAATCCGGGACCAGATTCGCGGCCTTCTTCACAAGTCCACTGTGATCCACGCCGATCAGCGTTGGCACGTTGTGACCCATGGCATTCATCGTGTGGTGGCTCTTGTGGCAATGGATCGCCCAGTCGCCTTCCTCATCGGCGACAAACTCGATCTGCCGCATCTGGCCCACAGCCACGTCCGCGGTCACTTCCGGCCATCGCGCAGTCTTCGGCACGGGTCCGCCATCGGTACCGGTCACGGTGAACTCATGGCCATGCAGGTGAATCGGGTGATTCGTCATGGTCAGATTGCCCATCCGGATGCGCACCCGGTCCTTCCAGCGCACGTTCAAGCTGTCGATGCCCGGAAACACGCGGCTGTTCCAGCTCCACAGATTGAAGTCCAGCATGGTCATTGTCTTCGGCGTATAGCTGCCAGGATCGATGTCATAAGCATTCAGCAGGAAGCAGAAGTCACGATCGACTTCATCGATCAACGGATGCTTTGTGCGTGGGTGTGTCACCCAGAACCCCATCATTCCCATGGCCATCTGCGTCATCTCGTCGGCATGCGGGTGGTACATGAACGTGCCGGGACGCCGTGCCACAAACTCGTAGACGAAAGTCTTGCCGGGCTGTATCGCCGGCTGCGACAAACCGGCTACGCCGTCCATGCCACTGGGCAGGCGCTGCCCATGCCAGTGGACGCTGGTGTGCTCCGGCAGTTTGTTGGTGACGAATATCCGCACGCGATCACCCTCGACCACCTCGATGGTTGGCCCCGGGCTCTGCCCGTTGTACCCCCACATATGGGCCTTGAACCCGGGCGCCATTTCCCGCACAACCGGCTCGGCTACCAGGTGAAATTCCTTCACACCCCGATTCATGCGCCAGGGCAAGGTCCACCCATTGAGCGTCACGACGGGTCGGTAGGGACGACCACTGTCGGGAATGAGTGGTCCAATGGTCTCGGGAGAGGTCTGGATAACCGGTTCAGGCAGGGCCGCCATGACCACCCGGCTGACCGCACTCATCGCGACGGCACCGCCTGCCATTCCCGCGACCCCGAACAGATTCCTTCTGGAAATCATCGATCAATCCTCACGTTCAGTGTGCCGCGCCCGCACTGGCGGGCACGGCCGAGTTCATGCCAACGGCTACATCTGCCGGGCGACCAATGAGTGAGGCCTGGAGCGCGGCATCCGCCAGCCAGAACTCCTTCACGGCATCGAGGGCCGCGGACACCGTACCAACCTGATCACGGGCATCGGCCAGCAGCTCGAACACGCCGATGATCATGCCGTTGTAGCGCAACTGATTTTCTTCCGAGATCACGCGACGCAATGGCACCACCTCCTCCTGGTAGTGCCGGGCAATCTCGTGTGCAGTGCGATAGGCAGAGTAGGTTTCGCGCAAGTTGGAGCCTGCTGCCCGCACGGTCGCCTCCAGCGCGTTTGCCGCCGCCAGCGAACGCGCATTCATGGCGGCACGTTGCAGATCGCCCCAGTCGAACAGCGGCAGGCTCACCGCAACCTCATAGCCGCGCATGTCACTGCCAACGCCGGCCACACCGCCAGATACCGAGTTGCGGCGCGCAGTCAGTTCGATGTCTGTAAAGCTGGTGATGGATTTGACGCCCTGTGCCAACAACGCAGCGTCGAGGCGGTTCCGCGCGATCTGAATATCCAGCCTTGCCTGAGTCGCCAGACTGCCTATCCCATCAGGCGTCAGCACGCTGTCCGGAATGTCCGGCAGGCGCTCGGGAATCAGGAGGGCCGTCGCCTGCCTCTCGTCCAGCCCCAGCAGCCGAGCGAGTTGCTCTCGTGCCGCGGTGACCCGATGGTCCGCTGCCGCCAAGCGCGTACCTGCATCGGCATAGAAGGCCTGTTCGCGCGCGCGACTCAGGCGATTGAAATTGCCCGCCGCCTGCATGCGCCGCGCGAGCTCTGCACCGGCTTCCGCGCTGGTGAACACCTGCTGCGCGTACTGCAGGGCCTGGCGTGCAGCGACGGCCTGCACCCAGGCCAGCCGGACCTGGGTCACGAGGTCCACGACTTTGCCGGCCTGCTCGTACTGGGCCTGCTGAACAAGTCTGTGCGCAGTGCGCTGGCGTTGCGGCAGCGTCAACAGATCCAGCAAACCCACCGACACGGCACGAGCGATTTCCAGCTCCCCACCAGCGGACAGGCGCTCAAATCCGAATATCGGGTTGCGGATTCGGCCCACCTGCGCCGCTTCGGCGGAGGCGGCCCACCCTTGCGCCAGCAGGGCCTGCAGGGCTGGGCTATTGGCCAGGGCCAATTGCACGGCATCGCGCTGACCCAGCGGCTCTGCCAAGATCCTGGCCGCAAGCGCGGCCCGCCGCGACGACTCCTCGTGAGTACGAGCCAAGGTAAGCGCGCCCCCCGTGAAAGTTGCAGCCTGCTTGTTGATCTGCTGAACGTTCTGGTCGGGATTCACGGTGACACAGCCGGCCAACAACAGTGCGCACGAGGCAGCGGATAACAGACCTGGACGCACAATGCCCGTCACTTCGACGACTCCGGGTGGTGGCCCGCGTGCGGATCAACCGCTTTCGTAGAACCTTCAGCAGGAGTCGGATCCTGCGCTTCCCTGGCATAGGCGCGCCACCCACCTACCCGCCCAACGTTGTCATTGGCATCACGCCACGAACCGACCGACTGCTCCGCAAACTTCCGGTAGGCTGCAAGGGGCGAGGTATAGCGCAGGTTGGTGGGCAAACTGGCCTTGCCCGTCTCGTCGCCCGCACTGACCACTGGAACGGTAAAGCCCAGCGCCAGCGCAACTGGCAGGACAATCCGGAGTCGTTTCAACGGAAATCGACCTTGCATGGACATCTCACTCCGAAAGGAAGCGTTTCAGTAGCTCCAGTCTGAGAGGGCAACGCAGTCAGTTGCCTGTCCGGACCATTACAATCCTGCAATCTGCCGCGGAAGCCCGGGAATTGCCGGAAGCTACTGACCGGGCAGCATTGCGGAGTGCCGAGATGAAATTGCTGGTGGTCGAGGACGAACCGAAAATGGGAGACTACCTTCGTCAGGGCCTCAGCGAGGCGGGGTTTGTGGTGGACCTTGCCCGCAACGGAACCGATGGCCTGCATCTGGCTTCCCAGGGCCACTACGACCTGGTCATTCTGGATGTCATGTTGCCCGGCCTGAATGGCTGGCAGGTCATCCGGACCCTCCGCCAGAGTGGCCTGACAATGCCCGTCATGTTCCTGACTGCGCGCGACCAGGTGGAGGACCGGATCCGGGGGCTGGAACTCGAGGCCGACGATTATCTGGTCAAGCCGTTTTCCTTCGCGGAACTGCTGGCCAGGATCCGCACGATCCTGCGCCGGGACCG
>JALYWF010000184.1 GCA_030852845.1 Pseudomonadota bacterium | reverse complement strand
GGCCCGGCATTTGCTAGAATGCCGGGCCGTGGAAGGGTGGCCGAGCGGTTTAAGGCAGTAGTCTTGAAAACTACCGTGGGTTAACGCCCACCGTGGGTTCGAATCCCACCCCTTCCGCCAGTTGCTTCAGCGGATCACACCACACGCAATCCGCGCTCCCGAGCCACCAGATGGCTGCGTCTTGTAGTCATCCGGCATGGCATGAACGACCAGCGCCTTGCCGAGGATCTCGTTCGGGCCTCCATCCTTGTCCACCAGCGTTGCGCCCTTGAGGCTGATGTCGATGGTGGCACGACCATCCTTGTCCGCCTTCAGGTTGGGGATGTCACCCAGGTGTCTGGCGTCGGACTTCGGGCCGCCATGCTGGTCCTTGGTCGGGTTGAAGTGCTCACCAGCGCTCTGGAAATCCGGTGCGTTGCACTGGCCGTTCTCATGGACGTGGAAGCCGTGTTCCTTGCCCGGCTCCAGTCCGGTGACCTCACCGCGGATGGTGACGGCCGTGCCTTCATTGGTGAGTGTGAGATTGCCTTTCACCGAGTGGCCTTGCGCAGATGTGAGGCTGGCCGTTGCGGAGCTGCGTGGCGCAACAGGTGCGTTGGCGGCAGCCGGTGCATTGCCAGCCGCACCTCCACGTGCTGGTGCCTCGCCCGCGAATGACTCCTGCAGGGCATAGCCTGTGCAGATCGCGACCGGGATCAATACTGCGAGCGCCACGGTTTTCATGGGAATTCTTCCTTTTGCGGCTGGAGTTCAAACTCGGCTCAAGCCTGCACAACCCCGGTGCTGTCCGCAGTCAACCGCGGGCAGATGCGCATGTAGTCGGGCTCTTACGGGCTCCCGAACTGCTGCACGAGCCACTGCATCGCCGGGTCGGCCATGGCTGCCCTCACGGTCACGATGCCAACCCCATCCTTGCGCAGCGGCAGCGGCGGCTCGACTGCCGCGAGCCCGGCGCGGCGCCCATGCTGCTCCACCAGGCGGCGTGGTACGGCGCCGAGCAGGTCAGTCTGGGCGAGGACCGTCAGCGCCCACATGAAGCTCGGCACGGTGAGCGCCACATGTCTTTGCAGCCCGCGCTTTGCCAGGGCCTCGTCAACGAAACCCCGGGAGTCGACTCCAGCCCCGACCAGCAGGTGCGAGGCTGCGCAATAGTTTTTCAGGGTGGGCCGTGCGAGGAAGGGATGCCCGCGGCGTGCGGCGACCACGAAGTCATCCTGGTAGAGCTCCCGGGTCACCAGGCGTGGCGGAATCGAGAGCAGCGGCGCCACGGCGAGGTCAGCGTCGTGGCGGTCGAGGGAGTCAACCACGTCGAGCGGATAGATGGTGCGGATCCGCACGGTGACGCCCGGCGCGCTGCTGCGTATGGATTTGATGAGTGTGGGCAGGATCACCGAACCAACGCCATCCACGGCGGCGACCACGAACTGGCGTCGTGACGTAGAGGGCTCGAAAGGCTCTGCGGAGGCGATGACGGCACGCGCCCGCGCGAGCACATCACCCACGGGCCGGGAAAGTTCGATCGCCCGCTCGGTGGGATTCAGGCCGCGCGGATGGCGGATGAACAGCGGATCGTTCAGCAGGCGTCGCAGGCGTGAAAGGCCATGGCTCACCGCCGAGGGGGAGAGGTTCAGCTTGGCTGCGGCGCGCCCCACGTGACGCTCCTGCCATATCACCTCGAACAGCGAAAGCAGGTTCAGATCCGTGCGTGAGAGATCAATTTTATTCAGCATATTGTCAAAATCATATCATTGGATTCATTAGGTTCGCGGCGGCACTGTGTGCTCCTCGACAAGGAGGAGACATCGTGGGACGCTCAAAACCACTGGCCGCCCTGGCGCTGGTGCTGATGGCCTCGTCTGCCGTCAGGCCGGCGCGGGCGGATGCCATCGCCGACTGGTATGTCGTGACGCAGGAACTGGTGCGGCGGTCGGCGCCAGCCACCGATCCGGTAGCCGAGCAGGTGATGCCACTGGTCGCGCTTGCCATGTACGACGCAGTCGTCGCCGTCGACGGAGGGTACGAGCCGTACCTGGGCAGGCTCTACGCCCCGCCAAACGCATCGGCCGCGGCTGCAGCGCATGCCGCCGCCCATGCCGTGCTGCTGGAGCTGTATCCGCAGGATCAGGCGGCACTCAACACGGCCTACGACCAGGCTGTGGCCGCCGTGCGTGACGAGGCGAGCCGCAGCGGTGGCGTGGCGATTGGCGTGCGCGCTGCCCATCGACTGATGAAGCAACGCGGGGTCATCGCCGTGGAAGCAACTACATCCTATCGCCCGGGTACCAAGCCTGGCCGTTTCGTACCCCCGCAATTGCCGGCGCGCGGATGGATGTCCGGATTGCGCCCCTTTGTGGTCGCTGAACCGGGTGCGTTCCGGACGCCCGGGCCGCCTGCACTGCACAGCGACGAGTACACCAGGGACTACGAGGAAGTGCTGGCACTGGGCGGGCGGCGCGATACCCGGCGTACTGCCAGTCAAACGGCCATCGCGCAGTTCTGGCACAGCAATGACCTGATGCAGCTGCTTCCCCAGGTCTTTTCAATCGAAGGCCGCACCCTCGCAGCCAATGCACGGCTATTCGCCCTGTACACTTCGGCGCAGTTTGACGCCGGTATCCTCCTTGCACGGGACAAGTACCGCTACGACTTCTGGCGTCCCGTCACAGCCATCCGCAACGCCGACCAGGACGCGAACGCCTCCACTGTGCGCGATGCCACGTGGGAGCCACTGCTCACCACGCCGTCCCATCCCGACTATCCCTGTGGTCATTGCCTGATGAGCGCCCTGGTTGCCACCATCATGGCTGCGGAGATCGGCCAGAGGCCAGCGGGTGGAATCAGGATGGTGGCGGCAGACCAGGCCCCGGGCGCCGGACGGCACTACGAGAGCTTCGACGCGATGGCGGAAGAAGTTTCCAACTCCCGGGTGTGGGGCGGAGTTCACTTTCGCACGGGTGCCAGGGATGGTGCGGCACTCGGGATTGCCCTTGGCCGCTACATCCTCGAGAACGTGTTCGTGCCCACGCCGGGGAATGCCGATCGCTAGTTGCGCAAGATTTGTCAGGCGGGCCGGGCCAGGCATGGGGCAGACTGCCGCCCGTGGCACTCCCCGCGACACCACCGGCCAGCACGCGCTATGCCCGCCGCATGCAGCGCGTGCTGGCCCACATCGAGCAGCACCTGGACGAGGAGCTGTCGGTGGAGGCATTGAGCTCGCTGGCGCACTTCTCGCCCTGCCACTTTCATCGGCAGTTCTCCGCCTTCACGGGCATGGGCGTGGGACGCCTCGTGCAGCTGATGCGCCTGAGGCGCGCGTCGATGCAGCTGGTGTTCAATCCGGCGACTCGCATCACTGAGATCGCCCTCGAGGCTGGCTTCGGCAATCCCGAATCATTCTCGCGGGCCTTCAGGAAGGAAGTCGGCCAGTCGCCAGGGGAATTCCGCCAGAACCCGCAATGGGCGCCGTGGCACACCGGCTCCCTGCTCAACAAGCCCGAGGAGCCTCCAGACATGCAGGTCACCATCATTGATTTCCCGCAGACACTCGTCGCTGCCCTTGAACATCGGGGACCAGAGCATCTCACCTTCGAGACCACACGCCGGTTCATCGAATGGCGCAAGGAGAATGGTCTGCGGCCCGGCCGGGGCAATACCTATGGGGTGCACTACACGGATCCGGAGACCACACCGCCCGAAGACTATCGGCTCGACCTGTGCCTCTCGATCGATGCACCAGTGGCGCCCAACCGGTTCGGCGTGGTCACGAAGACGATTCCTGCCGGACGTTGCGCACTCGTGCGGCACCTGGGATCACGGCATCACGTTGCCCCGGCAGCATGGCTGTACCGCGACTGGCTGCCGCAAAGCGGCGAGGAGCTGCGCGACTTCCCCATCTTCTTTCACTACGTGAATGTCGGGCCGGATGTGAAGGAGCAAGAGATGGTCACCGACGTCTATCTGCCGCTGAAGTAGCACCGCTGCGTCCCCGCAGCACCCGCGCGACGTATAAGGGGGCATGGATGCAGAATCTGCACGACCGGACCTGACCCTGCCGCATGGCCCGGGCGGAGCATCCTTGCTCCGGCGCGCCCAGTGCGGAGACGCCCTGGCGTTCAGGCAGCTGGTGGAGCGCCACCAGGCCAGGGTCTTTGGCGTGGCTCTGCGCCTGGTTGGCCGTCACGCCGATGCCGAGGATCTGGCGCAGGAAGTGTTCGTCCAATTGCATGGCTTCCTGGACCGCATCCAGGGCCCCGAGCACCTGCTGCACTGGCTGCTGCGGACGGTGGCCCACCGTTCCATTGATCATCTGAGGCGCGAGGCAAGACAGGGCCGGCATCTCCCGCTGGAAGTGCTGGAGGGCGCTGCCGAGCCCTCGGCGCCGGAATCCCCGCACGATCCCGTGGCTGCGGCCGAGCTGCATCGGCTGCTGCTCAGGCTGCAGCCGGACGCCCGGGTGGTGATGGTGCTGCGCTACCAGGAAGACCTGGATCCCGCCGACATCGCCAGGGTGCTGGACATGCCCATCGCAACCGTGAAAAGCCACTTGCGCCGCTCGCTCGACTGGCTGCGCACGCAGTGCGCGGGAGAGTCCCATGGATATTGAACAGCGTCTGCGCGCGAGCCTGGTGGCGCCTGATCCCGGGCCGGCGTTCACGGCGCGAGTGATGAGTCGCCTGCATCCGCGTGCGGGACGCCGCGGTGGCCGGTTCATTGTGATCGGCATCGCGCTTGCGATGGCCGCAGCCGCCGGGATGCTTGCCTGGCATTTCTCGCTCTCCGGGCAGGCGCGGACAGAAGAGATTGGCCTACCGGGCGTGGGCGAGCGAGCCTACGAGGGGCAGTGGACTGCGACGACGGCAGCGCAACAGGTTCCGGCCGAGACCCTCGCGCCCGTAACGGCTACACCGTCCGCCGCGCCGGCGCCTTTCTCCGTGATACTCCTGTCGCCTCGACAGGAAGTACAGGATGCTGACTTGCATGATCGGGTGGAGGCCTTCCACGCGGCCATGGGAGAAGAACTGCGCAGGATTCCCGGGCTCACGCTGCGCGTATCCTCCCAGTTCACGCAGGAGGCGGGAGACGACGCTGACTTTATCGTGAGCCTCACCAGCTCCGGCCCCTTGCCGACGAGCGGCGGGGAGATCCGGCCCGCGGACGGTGGCAATGCCTACCCTCCACCGGGACTTGCTACCGGTGCGGTGATCGGAAATGTCGGCAGAAGCAGTGGCGACGCCAGCAGGGGGGCCGCTTCCACCGGCGCCGACGCCATGAACGGCCTCGTGAGCACAATCCTTGCCACTCGGATGGCGGGCCTCGATGTGGCGTATAACCTCAATGAATTCGCGGCGGGCGGGGGATCCGCGCTCACCTTCAGCGACGAGCGCGGCACCATCACTGGTGTTTCCGGCGATGGGAGCATCGTGAGCCAGACTGTGCCCATGGTTTTGGGGGCCGCCGGAAAGGCATGCTGGGTCGAGATCAGGGTGTCGCCCCGAAAATCATCCGCTTCCAGGTACAGGCTTCCAGTGCAGGCAGATGCTTCACCCGCGCAGCTTGCCGCAGCGCTGGTCGGGAAGTTGCGCCTCCAGGTGTTGCCACTGGACGCAGGCTACCAGCAGCGCGTGCTGGCGCGACTCGGCAATGCTGAGATGGACGGGAGTCTGCTGCCGGACCTGCTGCCACTGCTTGTGGTCGACGGGGGCAAGCGGCTGGAAACTCCCACGCGGCAAGCCTTGTTCCGGTTCGTCGCCAACCAGCCGGCAGTGACGCGTGCCAAGGTCTGGAAGGCGCTCAATCGTGCAGACAATCCGTCGCTGGTCGGACCCATGCTCGATTCCCTTCGCGAGGATCCCGACCACCAGGTGAGGCTGGCAGCACTGGCCAACCTCGAAGCGAAGCATGCGGGAAATCCAGCGGTGCGCGAAGCATTCCAGGCACTTGAGCAAAGGGAAGCTGAGCCATTCATGCGCGCCGCCTTGCGCTGGACGCTTTACGGCGAGAACCAGTGGCGCGCCGACGTGATGTCGGCCCTGCAGGATGCAGGCTTGTCATACGAGGCCAGGCTCGCGCCATTGATTGCCCGCACTACGGCGGATGCGAGCTCGTTCCAGATGTCACAGAAGCGGCGCAGCCTTGTGGAGCAGGAGCGTGTGCTTCAACCCCTGCTGTCGCTGATCGGCGAGAACCTGCACGATCCAGACCGGGAATGGGTCACCAGCGAGGCACTGCGCCTGCTGAGCAGTGTCGAACATCCCTCGGTTGAAGAGCTGTTCCTGTCGCTGCTGAGGGAGACATCACTGCCGACGCAAGTGAACGGGAAAGTCAGGACCTGGGCCGTGGATCACTGGGCCGATCCGCGCGTGCGCGAGGCCCTGGGCAGGTGATCGGGCGTCAGGTCGGGTGGGTGGTTTCCTTCGACGGGGCGCTCTTGATCTGCTGGATGAACTCGCGCAGCGGCCCCCGCAGGCCGCCGAAGAATGGATTTTCGCGGTTCTCCAGCGTGACCTCGGCAAGCAGTTTCAGCCCGAGCGCCAGCGATGCAGCCTGGTCTGGTTCGGACAGCAGGCCCTTGCTGCGGATTCGCGCAATGATCTCGAACAGGTCGTCATGGTTGCGCGCCTCGAAGGCCAGCGGCTCATGGGTGCCGGGCTCGCCACGCGCGGTGGCCAGATGCTCAAGCGTGATGCGGTAGCGGTGCTGTTTCATTGGTCGGGACCGGGTTCCAGGCAGGGTGCCAACTATGGCGGCATTCCTGCCGGCTGCAAACCCCGACGGCAGACGGCAGCACCTGGTGGCGTGAACGCAGGTGCGAACGCGGCCTGCCGGGTAAACTGAGGCGATGCAGGAAGCACATGCCGCGCCGGTCATCATTGCCAACTACGATTTCCGGTCCAGCGGCACTGCTGCAAAGTCCATCCAGATCGCCTCTGCGGCCCGTGAGGCCGGTCTCCCAGCCGAATTGTGGGTGGTGCGGGCCCAGGGGGCACTTCTCCCCAAGGTGCCGACCGGAATTCCCGTGGTGGAGACCGGTCAGCGCATTCCGCGCTTCCGGAACCGCGGCGCCGACCTCATCGCCGGCATCCCTGCACTTGCCGGCTGGCTGCGCAAACGCCGCCCCTCGGTGCTTCTTTCCGGCGGCAATCATTTTCATCTGGCGGCTCATGCCGCGTTGATTTTCAGTGGCCTGCGGAGGCGCGTGCGACTTGGCCTGCGCATCAGCAACTCCCTCCGCCACAGTCATGGGGCCGCGATCACGGCGGCGAGCTCTCTGAAGTACCGGGGTGCCGACTTTGTTGCAGCCGTGTCCGAGGGCCTGGCCCGTGAGGTGAGGGCGGAGTTGCCGCGGATGGATGTCCACTGCATACCCAACGGCTGCAACGTGGCCGGGATTCGCCAGCAGATGCAGGCGGGATTCCAGCACCGGTTCCTGGACGGAACGGGTGTAGTGATTTCCACGATGGGGAGGATTTCCCGCCAGAAAGGGTATGACATTCTCATCGAGGCGCTCGCTCAGCTCACGCCCGAAGTGGATGCACGCCTGTTGGTGGTGGGCGAGGGGCCCGAGCGCGACATCAACTGGCTGCGACGGGTTGCGCAACACCACGGCGTGGGCGAACGGGTGGATTTCGTGGGTTACCTCGGCAATCCTTTTGCCCTGATTGGAAGATCGGATGTGTATGTCTGCGCTTCCCGATGGGAGGGGTCATGCAATGCGCTGCTGGAGGCGCTGGCCTGTGGCGTGCCGGTGGTGGCCACGGACTGCCCCACTGGCAACAGTGAGATCCTTTTCGAAGGCCGCCTGGGCACCCTGGCACCGCCGGAGTCGCCGGCCGGGCTCGCCCGGGCCATTCGCAGGGAGCTGGAGCAGCGACGCGACGTCGCGGGCCGCGCCTCGCACCTTCTACGGTTCGACCTGCGCCAATGCATGGATGAGTGGATCCAGCTGCTCAGCCGTGAGCATGGCGTGGGGGGAAGCCCCGTCACGCAACCGCTGTCCTCCTGATCACATGGCCGCTGCGTCTCCGCGGGTTACGGTGTGCATCCCGGTCTACAACCGGGAGGCCTTCATTGCGCAGGCGATCGAAAGCGTGCTTGCGCAGGACTTCACTGACTATGAATTGTTGTTGCTGGACGATGGCTCCACGGACCGAAGCCTGGAAATCATGCGCAGCTCCCGCGATTCGCGCATCCGCGTGGAGCGCAACGATGGCAACCAGGGCATACCGTTCACGCGCAATCGCGCATTGCAGCTGGCGAGGGGTGAATATCTCGCGCTCCTGGACAGCGACGACATGATGGCGGCCGGCCGGCTGGCCCGGCAGGTGCGCTTCCTGCAGCGCAATCCGGGGATAGCAACTGTGGGCGGATGGGTGAGGCAAGTCGACCCTTCCGGCGTGGCACGCCGGCTGGTGCGACCGCTGGAACCCCGGCAATTGCGCGCCTGGCTGCTGTTTCGAAGCAGTCATGCGAACACCACGCTGATGGCCCGCACGGCCGTGCTGCGTGAATTCGGTTACGACGGGCAGTTCCCGGTCTGCGAAGACTATGAACTGCTGGTGCGGCTGTCACGCCGTTACCAGATGGCCAACCTGCCGCGGGTGCTGACCATCATGCGGGAACATCCCGGCCGCACGACGAAATCCTCTTCGCAGCTGGTGGCAGCCGCCAAGCAGCGGCTGGTCGCGGAACAATTGCAGCGACTGGGCATCGCCGCTGATGCAACGGATCTGCAGCGGCATTTCAGGCTTACCCGCATGCGGTCTGCGCAATGGAGCGAATGGCCTGATTACCTGGACTGGGCGCGGGATTGGCTGGGAGCTCTTCTGCGCGGGAACGATGCGGCTGGGGAATATCCGCGCGCGGCGCTGGCGGGCATCGTGGGGCAGGTCTGGATTACGACCTGTGTCCAGGCGCTGGGCAGTGCAGGGCCGCGGGCCGTCTTCGAGTGCCTGCGTCAGCTGCCGTGGTGTGCCAGGGGCCTCACTTCGGCCGTGGGCAACCTGCGATTTGCGGGCATTGCCGGCACTTGAGCCTGCGTCACGCTGGCGCAGACAGCCGCAGCAGGATCCGCAGGGCCCGCCAGTACCGGGTCCACCAGGGGTGGTCACCGTAGAGCGCGATGCCCGCGTAGCGCAGCACTTCGCGCATGGGCGGCTGCGGCTTCGTGAGGAACTCCCGGCGCACCAGTTCCACGCACAGCTGGCTGAGTCCGACGATGCGCGCATAGTGTTCGATCAGCCCGCGCGAGTGGAGCTTGTTGAGGTAGATGGCTTCAGCCGTGCGGCGGCCATACCACCCATTGTTGCCGTGCACGCGGTAACCGACGGCGCCGGTGGGCAGGAAGTACTTGTGAGCACCCAGCAGGCTCGCGCCATAGACCAGGCAGTTGTCGGCGCAGATGCGCCAGGCGGCAAGCGATCCGGTGGGCAGGTCGAGGCAGCGTCGCGCCAGCCCCGTGCGTAGTGCCAGCGCCGAGGTGGGCGCGCCGTACCAGTGTGGTTTCAGATAGGTGCTCACTGCCGTGAAGGCGAGATCCACCGGGCGGGAATCCCAGCCGATGCGCCGCTGTTCCGCACCGAACAGCTGTACATCGGAGAACACGAAATCCACGTCGCGGCGGGTGTCAAAGATGGCTCTCAGCTGCTGCAGGTAGCCGGGCCGCCACCGGTCATCTGCGTCGAGGAAGCACACCACGTCGGCTGACACTGCCGCCAGGCCGCGCTGGAAGGCAGCCAGTTGTCCGCCGTTGGGGCCGCTGAGCAGCGTGACACGGGCATCTGCGCCGTAGCGGCTTTGCAGCAGCTGCGTCGAGCCATCGGTCGACCCGTCGTCCACGACGATGACTTGCGCGGCGGGATAATCCTGCGACAGGGCGCTGTCCACCGCTTCCACCACGTAGTCGATGTAGTTGTAGCAGGTGACTACTACCGCAATGCGGGTGCTCATGAAGTCATCCCCAGCACGTTCCGGAAGTAGGCGATGGTCTTTTGCAGCCCGGTGTGCAGGTCGGTAACCGGCTGCCAGTCGAGGTGCTGCCGCGCGACGGTGATGTCGGGCTGGCGTTGGCGTGGATCATCCTGCGGCAAGGGCTCGAAGCGCAGCCGCGATGCTCCTCCCACCATCGCCAGCACTTTTTCTGCCAGCTCGCGGATGGTGAACTCCGCCGGATTGCCCACGTTGACCGGTCCCGTGAAGCCAGCCTCGCTGTCCATCATGCGCACCAGACCGTCGATCATGTCGTCCACGTAGCAGAAGCTGCGGGTCTGGTTGCCGTCCCCGTAGATCGTGATGTCTTCGTTGCGCAGCGCCTGCACGATGAAATTGCTGACCACGCGGCCGTCATTCGGGTGCATGCGCGGTCCGTAGGTGTTGAAGATGCGGACCACCTTGATGTCCACCCGATGCTGGCGCCAGTAGTCGAAGAACAGGGTCTCCGCGCAGCGCTTGCCTTCGTCGTAGCAGCTGCGCGGGCCGATCGGATTCACGCGACCCCAGTACGATTCCGTCTGGGGGTGCACCTCGGGGTCCCCGTACACCTCGCTGGTGCTGGCCTGCAGGATGCGGGCCTTCACCCGCTTGGCCAGGCCCAGCATGTTGATGGCGCCGTGCACACTGGTCTTGGTGGTCTGCACCGGATCGTGCTGGTAGTGCACGGGGCTGGCGGGACAGGCCAGGTTGTAGATCTGGTCCACCTCGACGTAGAGAGGGAATGTCACATCGTGGCGAAGCAGCTCGAAGCGCGGATGGCCGAGCAGGTGCGCGACGTTGCCTCTTGCGCCGGTGAAGAAATTGTCGACGCACAGCACCTCGTGGCCGGCAGCCAGCAGCCGGTCACACAGGTGCGAACCAAGAAAACCGGCACCGCCGGTGACGAGCACGCGCCGCATGGGTCAACCCGCGGCCGGCCGGACGGGCGCGGCTGCAAGGTGCCCTGGCGTTTCGCGCGCGGCCTGCCAGGCGCCACGCATTTCGACCAGTCGCAGGATGGCGGCAAGGCCGATCGCTGGAATGCGTCGCCAGCCCCGCAGGCGCAGCTGCGCTGGCGCATGGCGCATGCGGCGCCAGTCATGCCTGAGATTGCGGAAGAACAGCCGTGCAAGGCGCGGCACGCGATGGTTCCGCCACTGCTCCGGATGCAGGGCGTCATCGACCCAGCTGGCCGCCACGTGATCGTATCCGCGGCGCAACCGTTCCTTCATCAGTGCCGGCAGTTCGTGCCACACCAGCGCGGTGGGCACCAGCATCACCGGGGTGCCACGCCGCAGCAGCGTCTGGGCGTGGGCGAAGCAGTGGCACCTCAGGGGACCGTCGGGCGGGGGCACACTGCAGCGCAGGTCGCGCTGGAACGCCACGTTGTTCGAGGCGTAGCAGGGCAGCCTGCCGCCTTCGGGATTGAAGAGGAAGCCGAAATCGATCAGCGACGACACCTGCGCGAGCAGCGTGTCACCCGCGTACAGCGTAACCCCGCCAGTGGCCAGCGCCGTGCCGCCGCGCAGGGGGGCGAGCAGTGTGTCGAGCCAGTCGGGTCGGTCCGGCGTACAGTCTCCGTCCAGGTAGACGACATAGCGTCCCCGGGCCTCCTCGGCGGCCAGGTCTTTCGCGTGGTCATAGCTGATGCCCGGTGCCCGCACGTGCCGGATGCGGGCGTCGACGGCGGCTACCAGCGCCGCCACCCTCGGATCGTTGCTGGTATCCACCAACAGCGCTTCGCAGTCCTGCCGGTCCTGGAGATATCTGGCCACGGTGGTGAGCGAGGAGCGCAGCTCTTCGAAACTCTGCCCTTCATCGAGGTTGAACGACTCGGTAACCAGGGTGATCTCGGGATCGGACATCGATCGACCTTCTTGCTGTGGATCATGGAGCTTGGAAGCAGGCCGCACGGTCGTCAAGCCAGAGGCCGCGCGGGGCGTTCCCGGCCGTCCTTCATTCCTGCACGATCCGGGGCCACAATGTGCCCTGAAATGCCAGCGTCCGTTGCGGGGGAGCCGAACATGCTGCGCGACAGTGCATCAGGATTTGTATCCAGCCCGTCACATGCCGTCCTTCACACGGGCGAGGACATCAACCGCCTGATCTTCCGCCTGCTGTACCAGTGGAATGTGCCTCGCATCGAGGTGCAGCTGGATGCCCTGCCGCCACTTCACGTCCAGCACACACAGCAGCACCTGGAGCTGCTCCACGAAAGGACCATCGGTTCCTGGGGCGAGATCGCGGGCGGCGTGACGCTGGTGGTCGGCGGTTTCCATGCCTGGACGCAGGTGCGGCAGTGGCAGCAGTTGGGGGTCGTGATGCTGGCAGTTGCTGTGGTCTGGCTGGCAGGCCAGCTACTTGAGGCAGCGTGGAGGAGGGGGCGACTGGTCTGGGCCGTTTGGCGGCTGAAACGCCAGCTCAGGACGGGAAGGGGTCTTTATCGCGGTTCAACGCGACCCCCGTCGTATCCTGATTATGATTCCGCAATAGCGACGCCCAGCGTGGCGAATCTTGCTGCACGCACAGTTCCGTTGCCGCGTGTCACGCAAGCCGCTGGTGCCCGCAATGCCGGAACCGATCTGGACGCTGTGCTCATCCGGCAGGTTTCGGACATTGATCCGGTGCTGAGGCAACTGGCCACGAAAGGGCGCCTGCCTCGCATTGAACTGCGCGCCAGCCTGCCCGAACTGGACCTGCAACGCATGCAGCACACCCTGACCCGGATCTCCGGCTCATGCAACTGCGTGCTGGGGGCCTTGTTCGCTGCGCTTACCCTGCTGGCAGGTGGCTTCTATATCCTCATGACGGCGGATGAATTCTGGGAATGGATGGGCAATAGCGCAGTCAGTCAGGGCGCCCTGCTTGTGGGCAGCGTGCTTGGTGCAGGCGTCCTGGGCTGGATGTTGGAAACCGCCCTGAACCGCCTGAGGCTGGCGGCATTGTTGCTGCGCCTGCGAAGCAGGCTGCGCATGGGGGTTGAAGGAGTCCGGTGAACCGAACCGGGCTGGCGCACTGCCTGCGCCAGCACCGGTTCCTCATGGGATTCAGTTGCGGAAGGTCTGCTGCAGCAGGCGGCGCAGGTACTCCCGCCAGATCTGGTAGTCGTGCCCGTAGCCCGGATCCTCGCTCCAGGTGTGCTTCACGCCCGCAGCCGTGAGCGCCTCGTGCATGGTGCGACCGCTGTTGACCGCCGTGTCTTCCGTGCCGGAGCCAATGAAGATCAACTTGTAGTTCTTGTTGGTCTTCGCCGGATCGGCGGTGAGCAGGTTGGTGGAACCATAGCCGCTGAAGCCACCCACGTAGGCGAACAGCTCCGGATGACCGAAGCCGATCGACGTGCTGTGTCCGCCACCCATTGAATAACCCATGATGGCGCGGTTGTTCTTGTTCTTGTTGACGCGATATTCCTTCTCGATGAGCGGAATCACGTAGTCCAGCATTTCCTTTTCCATGTTCCAGCCGGGGGCGCCGCCGATGCCCGCAAGGCCACCAGGAGGTCCACCGCCCGGTGCGGCACCACGGGCTCCGCC
>JALYWF010000181.1 GCA_030852845.1 Pseudomonadota bacterium | reverse complement strand
GTGTTGTTCCTGCCGTACGAAACAGTGGATGCCATTGATCAATTCTTCCAGAACACGGACTCAGGTATGTCCGTCGCGCTCATTCAGGGAAGGGCAGAGTCGCTGACGTGAGGCAAAGGGGCGGCAGGCACGGCGAAGGCTGGTGCCGGAGCCGTTCTGCCTGAGGGTGGAGCTTGGACAGCCGCCGCAGACGCATAAGCTCAAATCAGAAGGTTGGATTGAATGAGTTCCTGGTTCGGCTGGCTCGACCACTGTGAACAAGACCGCCGTCGGATGCTGGACGTCATCGACCTGTTCCGGCAGAAGGATTCCGTGGACGAGATGGGGCTTGGCAGTGTACGCGACACGCTGGCCAATCTCCTGTCGCCCGGCACCAGTACCATTCAGACCCGTGCCCGCTACTTCTTCTTCATCCCGTGGATGTACAAAGACCTTGAGCGGCGCAAGTACGACGGTGACCGCATGGCGGGTGAAGCGCGGAACTTCGAGGTCAAACTCTCCGCGGCACTGACTGCCAGCGGCGACCCTCAGGGCACCTTCGGCCGTGAAGCCGGCGCAGCCATCAAGCGACTGCCCAGTAGTGTGTATTGGGCCGGCCTGAAGCGCCTGGGCTTCCGGTACTTTGACGGCGCACAGCAGCGGTATCACCGCTTCGCCCATCGTCGCGCCGAGATCGCAAACTGGAACCCCTACCTTCCTGATCAACCTGCAGAGCTTCCGGGCGTCGCCAGTCATCACCTCACGCGAGCTGAAGGGCAGTTTTTCGAGAACCAGCTGCAGCAGCATGCACAGGGCAGCCTGTTCCATTTCATTGTGGATTCGCGTGATCCCGGAGCTGATGCCCTTGGTCCCTGGGATCACCCACTGTTCGGGTCGATGCCGGCCGAACTTCGATACTGGCTGACGGAAGCGCGCAACTACGCGGAACTGATGCACGGTGCCGCCTTGCTCTACAACCTGTTGCTCAGCCGCAAGCGGGGGATGGAGGAGTTTGCGACCAACTACACGGCCCGGATGCAGGAATGGTCGCTGGTCATTCAGGCGCGGGCGGCGGACCTGCGCAGCTGGAATCGGGGAGCACTCTGGGACCTGATTCGGCGCAACAACCCCCGCATGCCACCGCAGACAAGATCTTTCTCGGAGTGCTGGATCAACATGGTGCTGAGTCGCGAAGACCCGGCCGCGTTGCGCGATGATGCTGCCGCTCGCCAGCTCATAGCTGGTCGCGAGCGCGCCCTGAAAGGCGCGCGTGCCCGTCTGTTCAGCCAGCCCCATCTGGAGAGCTGGGGCGGCGAATCTGGTGCGTCGATGCTCGACTACCGATGGTTCATCACGCGCAATCTGGCGCGCGAGATCATCGCGGGGCTGGAGGCGAACTGATGCTTGACCCGCGTGATCGTTCGCTGCTGCTGGAATGCCTGCGTACACCCATGGGCCATGCCCTCGACAAGGCTGTCGGGACCACCTTCTCTCTGGATCTTCTTGCGCTGCTGACTGCGCCACTGGCCTTCACGTTCTTTGACTGGGAGGACGAGGACGGGCGCATCACGGCTGATCCTCTGGCCCTTCTGGAAGCGGTGCGCCGGCATGCCCGGCGGATCAGGATCTTCTGCCAGGCCGGCGAGATCAAGGTGCCGGACTCGGCCCAGAAGCTGACGGCCTGGCTCGAGCAGAGCGTGATCCCGGTCGCCGCGCCGAAGGGCGGCGTCTTTCATCCCAAGATCTGGGTGATCCGCTACGTGCCCGCGGATCAAGGCCCGGTGCGGATGCGCCTGCTGTGCCTGAGCCGCAATCTCACCTTTGATCGATCGTGGGACACCGCGCTTGTCCTGGAAGGACAGGTTGAAGATCGCCGCAATGCCATTGCGCAGAATCATCCGCTGGCGGACTTTGTAGCCGCACTGCCGGGTCTGGCAATAATGGGCATGGATTCAAAGACCTCCGAAGAGGTTGGACAAATGGCAGAGGAACTGCGGCGGGTACGCTGGGATCTGCCGGAAAAGGTCCGGGAACTTTGCTTCTGGCCTCTCGGCATCTCCACAAGCCGTCAGTGGCCGTTCAAAGGCGTGGCCGCCCGACGACCCATGTTGGTGGTATCGCCATTCGTCGAACCAGGGTTTCTGAACACCCTTGAACCCGAGCAACGCGAAATCAAATTGATCTCCAGGCCCGATACCCTGGCCGGGTTGCCTCCTGAAGTCCTGGCGAGATTGCACGGTACGTGGGCCATCGATCCTTCCTCGCAAGATCCTGAAAATGACATGGCCGCTGTGGGCAGCGAGTCCGGGCTGAGCGGCCTGCACGCCAAGATCTTTGTTGCAGATGACGGTTGGGACGCGCGCATGTACCTGGGTTCCGCAAATGCGACCCCTGCGGCCTTCCATCAAAACGTGGAGTTTCTTGTCGAGCTCCTGGGAGCAAAGAAAGACCTGGGCGTCGATGCCGTGCTGGGGCAGCCGGACAATGCCAGACCGGGTTTGCTGGACATTGCTCTGCCGTGGTCTCCCGTCGAGAAGCCGCCAGATACCGATCAACTGGCGCTCGATCAACTTGAAAAGAAGCTGGATGCCTTGAAGCGCCAGATTGCTTCGATGCAATTGCACGTGACGCTGAACCCCCTGGCGGACGGCAGTCACGAACTCCATTTGACCAGCGATGCGGTATTGCCGTTGGGCTCTGGCACACGATTGCTCTGCTGGCCGGCCGGCCTGCCGCGCGCGAATCAGAGGCCCTGTATGGAAGGCCAGCGACTCGACGTGCAATTCGCACCCGTCAGCACCGTATCGGCATCGGCATTCGTGGCGTTCGAGCTCTCGTTGTCTGCTGACGGTCAGACTCTCAGCAAGTCCTTTGTCGCACTGGCCAGGCTGCATGGTGCCCCCGCCGATCGGTTCGACCAGATTCTGGCAACCCTGCTGCAGGATCAGGATCAGCTTTTCCGGCTCCTTTGGTTGCTGCTCGAAAGCGCAGGAGCGGTGCGGCCGATGGGAGATCTGGATACACAGAATGGCTCGCCTGCGTTCTGGGGTGGCACTCCGCCAGAGGGGTATCCACTCTTCGAGAGGATCGTGAGGACCCTGGGCTCCGAGCAAGAGCGCTTACAAGATCTTGGTAGGATCATTGAAGACCTCTCGCGCACTGAACAGGGCGCCTCCTTGCTGCATCCGGCGCTGAAGAACCTGTGGACGGCGCTCCGCCCATTGCTGAAAGAGCGGGCGGCATGAGTGGTGACTCGCCTCTGCGGCCTGATCTGGCGCAGGCTATTGGCAACCTCAAGGGCTTCCAGCGCAACGCGGTGGACTATGCCTTCGAGCGCCTGTTTCTGGCGAAGGACTCTTCGCATCGATTTCTGATCGCGGATGAAGTGGGGCTTGGCAAGACGCTGATCGCCCGCGGTGTGGTGGCGCGTGCC
Organism: Pseudomonadota bacterium; assembly: GCA_030852845.1. Lineage (GTDB taxonomy): Bacteria > Pseudomonadota > Gammaproteobacteria > Steroidobacterales > Steroidobacteraceae > ZC4RG30. The sequence continues at coordinate 6,579 of JALYWF010000181.1, read as the reverse complement.
ATCGACCATATGTGGGATACCGTCGATCGCATCGACGTGCTCTATGTCTGTTCGAACCTGGCGATCGCGCGACAGAACCTGCAGCGCCTCAATCCATTCCGGACGCTGGCGGTTCCAGAGGCCCGACGCATCACGCTGCTGCCAATCTCCATGGCAGGAAAGCTCAATTCGAAGGTGAACCTGCTGGCCTTCACGCCCGGCACCTCTCTCGACATCAAGGAAAACCTCGGGACTCAGCAAGAAAGAATGCTGCTGTTCGCATTGATCTCGGAGATCTGGGATCTGCCGGCAAATGGGCTGCTCCGAGTGCTCCAGGGGCAGGTTTTCAGCTTTCAGCGCTTCGCCGCCCACGCAAAAGAGTTCTGGGCGAGCCATCAGGAGGCCCTGGCCGGGTCGGGTGCGATTCTGAACAAGTTCTCCGCTGCGCTGCGTACGCAATCCGCGCTACGCTCGCAATTCTCCGGGCTCTGCAAAGACCTGGAATACAGCAGGAAACTGACTCCAGACGAGCGAAGCACACAACGCTCGCTGGTGGGAAACCTGCGCAGCATACTGGCTGGATGCTGCATCGATTCTCTCGAACCCGATCTGATCATTCTCGACGAATTCCAGCGGTTCAAGGATCTCTTCAATCCGGAGACTGATGCTGGCGAGCTGGCCCAGCAGTTGTTCAACTGGACAGCCGGTGCATCAGGGACGGCACGGGCCCATATGCTGCTGCTCTCTGCTACCCCCTACAAACCTCTGGCGGCGGCGAGGTATGGCGATGACGAGAATCACTACGAAGACTTCATCCGAACCGTCGAGTTCCTCAGCGATGGAACGACGATGGGTCAGGAGATCCGCGCTGATCTGGAAGCCATGCGGCGCGAGCTTTTCAGTGGCGCGGCACGCTCGCAAGACCGGCTCTTCAACCTCAAGCAACATATAGAAAGCAATCTGCGATGCATCATGTCCCGCACGGAGCGGCTGGCGGCCAAGGGCATTCACAACGGAATGCTGTCCCAGCATGTAAGGAAGGATCTGCAAGTCGGAACCGAGGATCTGAGGCAGTACGCAAATTTCCGGGCGATCAGTGAAGCCGTCGCTGTGGATGAACCTCTGGAGTACTGGAAATCAGCGGCATGGCCGCTGAATTTCATGGAGGGATACAAGCTGCGCCGGGAGTTCGAACACGCCGCGAAGGAACGAGAATCGACACTCCATCGCAGCCTGGTTGATGCGGCAGGTTCGCTATTGACCCGGGAGCGGGTTGAATCCAGGACGCAAGGACTCCTTGCTAATGCCCGTCTGCGCCAGCTCGAAGCCGAAATTCGGGACGCTGGACTCTTCGACTTGCTGTGGCTGCCGCCGAGCCAGCCGTGCGGACGGCTGGCGCCAGAGTTTCAAACCGCGCACGAGAAGGGTGTGACGAAGCGACTGATCTTCTCTGCCTGGAACATGGTTCCGAAATCCATCGCGGCCTTGCTGAGCATTTGTGCGGAACGCCATGTCGACACGCTGGATCAGCGCGACGGCGAAGCAGCGGCAGAGCGCAGCGAACTGCTGCGCCTGACTCTCGACCAAGGTCGATTGGCCGGTATGCCCGTTCTGGCAACAATGTATCCGAGCTTGTCCCTTGCCACACTGGGTGATCCTCGCCATGCATTCAAAGAGCTGGGAGATGACATGCAGCCGGCCCACCTGCTGGAGTGGGCATCCCGGCGGATCAAGAATGCGCTCGCCGGAAGAATCACGATTGCAGGCCCTGGCGAGACCTCTGACCCGCAGTGGTATTGGGCCGCGCCGCTGATCCTGGATGCGCAGCTTCATCCGGACGCATCCACCGCATGGGCAACCGATGCGGATCTTGGGCGCCGCTGGAAGGGCTCTCTGGATACGCAAGGCGCCGACTCAATGGCCGATGCGGGTTGGGAGGCCCACGTTGACAAGGCACAGGAGTGCCTCTCGCAAGCCTGGAAGCCAGATGGACCGGCCCCGGCAGACCTGCCGGAGGTGCTGGCGGAATTGGCTGTCGGGGGATCGGCAAATTGCGCGCTTCGGGCGTTGTCTGCGCTGTATCCCCAACCCACTGACATCGACGCCGTCCGGATCGGTGCGGCCAATGTGGGCTGGTCAATGCGTTCGTTCTACAACCGCCCAATGTCGATTGCCCTTGCTCGGCGTGGTGACCACTCCACTCCGTTCTGGCGACTGAGTCTGCGGTATGGCGTCGGAGGCGGTCTAGATGCAGTGTTGCGCGAGTACATGCACGTGCTGAGGGATGCGACCGGCACCGCATTGCGTGATCCAGCCGAAGCATGTGGCGCGATTACCACGGATGCGGCCACGGCGCTCTCGATTCGAACCTCTACGCTCGCCGCCGATGAATTCCACGCAGGCGCAGAAGGAATGGTCGGCATTGAACAGCTCAGACTGCGCTGCCTGTTTGCCATGCGGTTCGGAACCGACACCGCAAAGGGTGAAGACGATGGCAATCGCGACACCGACGTCCGGATGGCCTTCAATTCGCCGTTCTGGCCTTTCGTGCTGGCTTCCACATCTGTAGGGCAGGAGGGGCTGGATTTTCACTGGTACTGCCACGCCATTGTGCATTGGAACCTGCCATCCAACCCCGTGGACCTCGAGCAGCGGGAAGGGCGCATACACCGATTCAAGGGGCATGCCATTCGCCGGAACGTCGCGCGAATTCATGGTGCCGAAGCCCTGCGGACTGACGCCCCAGACATGTGGGAGCAAGCCTTTAGTCTGGCCGAATCGCACGCGCAGGATCGGGCTGGTGGACTGATCCCCCATTGGCTATACACCTGTCCAGGCGGAGCCACAATCGAGCGACACGTTCCGCTATACCCACTTTCACGTGACGAGCATCGCTATGAAGGGCTGCGGCGCGCGCTGGGTGCCTATCGGCTCGCGTTCGGGCAACCCAGGCAGGATGAGTTGCTAGCCTATCTGCTCGATTCAATGACCGACGAGCAGTTGAGCGAGATGATGGAGACGCTTCGTATTGACTTGTCGCCGCCCGGGGAAAGTGTTTCCTGATGGCAGCCGAGGCGAACTGAATGCCGCTGGTGCTTGTCCCGCCCTTCGATCCTTCCGCCGGGCTCCACCGGCAACGCGGCCGCGTGTTCAGCTACCGCGTCGTCATCAACGAGCTGGCAGCAGAACTCAAGAAGGATGGAGGTGCACGACCGGCCAGGCCGGATGCCAGTCTCACGCCCTGAGACTTCCCCAGCCTACCCTTCCAGCCATCTGACTCCGCAGCAGGGCACGCGACTCCAATGTTCCGCAGCAGCAATCAGGGCCTGATCCTCACCGCCAGCGACGTCGTCAACCACCTCGCCTGCCGCCACCTCACCACACTCGATCTGCGCAATCTCGAGGAGCCGCTCCCGGGCAACGAGGAAGATCCCCAGCTCCTGCTGCTGCAGAGGAAGGGCGATGCCTGGGAACAGCAGTACCTCGCCCGCCTGAAAGCCGCGCATCCGGACCTCGTGGAAGTCCCCCGCGATGCGTCCCGTGCGGTGCAGCTCGCACAGACCCGTGCCGCCATGCAGTCTGGCGCCTCCATCATTTTCCAGGCGGCGCTGGCGCAGCCGGGCTGGTTCGGGCGCGCGGACTTCCTGCGCCGCGTGCCCTTGCCCTCGGCGCTGGGCGACTACAGCTACGAAGTGCTCGATACCAAACTCGCCCGCGAAGCCAAAGCCAGCCATGTACTGCAGCTCTGCTTCTACAGCTGGCTGCTGGCCGAGCTGCAGGGCAGGGAGCCCGCCATGATGGGCGTCGTGCTGGGCGATGGCTCCGAACGATCCTTCCGTTACGCGGACTACGCGCGCTACTTCCAGCGCCTGCGTTCGCGACTCAGCGCGTACGCCGCGCAGCCTCCGGCAGACTCCTATCCCGACCCCTGCGAGAAGTGCGCGCAATGCCGCTGGTCCTCGCTCTGCGAAGCGCAGCGCTACGCGGACGATCATCTCTGGCAGGTGGCCGGCATATCGCGACTGCAGATGCGCCGGCTAACCGACGGCGGCGTCCCCACGTTCACCGCGCTGGCGAATCATCTGGATGCCTCTCCCGTCCCGCGCATGAATGCCGCAACGCTCGAGAAGCTGCGCACCCAGGCGCGGCTGCAGGCCAGGGGAAAGGCCGATGGCAGGCCTTGCTGGGAGCCGCGCCCGGGCGAACCCGCGCGAGGCTTCCAGCGCCTGCCGCCGCCTTCCGAAGGTGACCTGTACTTCGACATGGAGGGCGACCCGCTGCACGAGGACGGGCTCGAGTACCTCTTCGGCGTAACCTGGCGGGAGGCGGGCGAACTGCGATTCCGCGCCTTCTGGGGTCATACGCGCGCCGGAGAGAAGGCCGCGTTCGAAGGCTTCATGGACTTCGTGGCCGCGCGGCTGCAGCGGTATCCCGACCTGCACATCTACCACTACGCCGCCTACGAGAACACCGCTTTGAAAAAGCTGATGTCCCTCCATGGCACGCGCGAGGAGGAGGTCGACCAGCTGCTGCGCGAGCATCGCCTGGTGGACCTGTATCGCGTGGTGTCGGAGGGCATCGTTGCCTCAACGCCCAGCTACTCCATCAAGGACATCGAGGTTTTCTACCGGCCTGGCCGCGAGGGTGAGGTCAAGAACGCTGGCGCGAGCATCGTGGCCTATGAACAGTGGCGGGAGAACCAGGACCCGGCGCTGCTGGATGCCATCGAGCGCTACAACCAGGATGACTGCGAATCCACTGCGCAGCTGCATGAGTGGCTGCTCGGCATTCGCGAGCCGGAACTTGCCTGGCGCGGAGCCGAGGCCGGGAATGGCGACAGCGAACCCGAGGAGGACAGCGAAAAGGCGGCCGAACGCGAGCAGCGGCAAGAGGAGCGCGAGGCGCTGCTCGGGGCGTTGCTGGGTGCGAATCCGCCGGATCGCGCCGCCTGGAGCGGTGACCACCACCTCCGCGAGCTCGCCGCTCAGCTGCTGGACTTCCATCGCCGCTGCGAGAAGCCGGTCTGGTGGAAGGTGTTCTCCTCCCAGGACATGACGCTGGAGGAGCTGATCGAAGACATCGAATGCGTCGGCGGCGTGGTGGTCCAGGAAGTTGTGCCGGGCGCGAGCAAGAAAACGTTGCCGACATGGATCTGCGAGTATCCCGAGCAGGAGTTCAAGACGCGCGAGGGTGCGAAATGCAAGCGCGTGGACACGCTCGCTGACGTCACCGTAGTGAGGATCGACGAGGCGAAGCGGCAGCTTCATCTGAAGCCGTCCAAAAAAGCCCTTGAGGGCGCAGGGCAGTTTTCGCTGACCCCGCCGCGTCCCGTCGATACCAGCGACCTTGGGGACGCGGTGGAACGCTTCGCGCGTGCACTTTCCAATGGCGAGGACAGTTATCGCGCCGTCCGTGCGTTGCTGCACAAGGAGAGCCCGCGACTGCGGGGGCGTGCGCCAAGGTTGCCACTGGTGTCAGCGCAACCGGTGGAGGTGGGCGAGGTCACCGAGGCCATCGCCGCGCTGGATGACAGTCACCTGTTCATCCAGGGGCCGCCGGGCGCGGGCAAGACCTTCACGGGTTCGCGCGTGATCGTCGAGCTCATCCGCCGCGGTCACTCCGTGGGCATTTCCTCCAACAGCCACAAGGCTATCAATAACCTGCTGGATACCATCGCCAAACACGCCCAGGAGCGGGGGGTTGTGTTCCGCGGCTTGAAGAAGGTTACCAAGGGCAAACCGGAGCAGTATTTCGACGGGCCGCTGATCGACAATGTCGAGCGCAGCGAGGAAATCTCGCCAGGCACGCCGCTCATCGCAGGCACGGCCTGGTTGTTCGCCGATCCGCGCCTGGACCAGGCAGTGGACTTCCTCTTCGTGGACGAGGCCGGCCAGGTTTCGCTGGGTCACCTGGTGGCCATGGGCCTGGCGGCTCGCAACATCGTGCTGCTTGGCGACCAGATGCAGCTGCCGCAGCCCATCCAGGGCGTGCATCCGGGTCGCTCCGGCGAATCTACCCTCGACTACCTGCTCGACGGCGCTGCCACCATTGCGCCGGAGCGCGGCATCTTCCTCTCGGACACCTGGCGCATGCACCCCGCGGTGTGTGGCTTTATCTCCGAAGCCGTGTACGACGGCAAGCTTCATTCGGCGCCGCGTTGCGCGCGGCAGTCCCTGCTGCCGGGCCCGGGTGCACATGCGGCCCTGCAGGCCACGGGCATCCGCTTCTGGCCCGTGGAGCACGATGAATGCAGCCAGCGCAGTGTGGAGGAGGCAGAAGAGGTCAAGGCCATCTTCGAGAACCTGCTGCAGCAGCGCTGGCGCAATCACGAGGGCGTCGAGGCCGCCATCACGGCGGAGGACATCCTGGTCGTGGCGCCCTACAACCTGCAGGTGCGGCTGCTGGCGCGGACGCTGCCTCCCGGTGCGCGGGTCGGCACGGTCGACAAGTTCCAGGGACAGGAGGCCGCCGTCGTCATTGTCTCCATGGCGACCTCGAGCGGCGACTACCTGCCGCGTGACATCGAATTCCTGTACAGCCGCAACCGGCTGAACGTGGCGCTGTCGCGGGCGAAGTGCCTGGCCATCCTTGTCGCCTCAC
>JALYWF010000160.1 GCA_030852845.1 Pseudomonadota bacterium | reverse complement strand
ACCTGCTGGTGCACGTCGGCTTGCTCGACCTGCGCCCGCTGCTGTTGGCCGGCATCGGCCTGATGCTGGCCGGCTGGATTGCCGGGCTGGTCGCGCTTGGCGGCGTGCTGGCGCGCAACGGCGCGCGCGACCGCCATGCGCTGTCGTGCTTCGTCGCGCTGGTGCTGGGCGCATGCGGCCTGGCGGCGTTCGGCGCGTTCGCGCTCGGTGCGCCCTGGCAGCTGGCCTACGTCTCGATCAAGCTCGGCACGTTCGGGCTGCTGCTCCCGGTCTACTTCACCGTCTGCCACCGCATGGTGCCGTTCTTCAGCGCGAGCGTGGTCGGCCCCGGCTATCGCGTGTTCCGGCCGGGCTGGAGCCTGCCGGCGCTGTGGCTGCTGCTGCTCGTCCACCTCGGGCTCGACCTCACCCACCGTCAGGACTGGCTGTGGCTGGCCGACGCGCCGCTGGCGGTGCTTTTCCTGGTGCACGCCATCGGTTGGCAACCATGGAAATGCATGAAGCCGGGGCTCCTCGCCGCGCTGCACGTCGCGTTCGCGTGGCTGCCGCTGGCGTTCGCGCTGTATGCCGCGCAAAGCCTGCTCGCGTTTGCCGGCCAGGGCTTCCTGCTCGGGCGCGCGCCGGTGCATGCGCTCACCATCGGCTTCTTCGGCTCGATGCTGGTGGCGATGGTCACGCGCGTGACGCATGGCCACTCGGGGCGGCCCCTGCAGATGGGCCCGATCCCGTGGCTCACCTTCGCCCTGCTGCAGCTGGTCGCAGTGGTGCGCATCGGCGCCGAACTGGTGCCGGACGGTCCGCGCTGGCTGGTGGTCGCCGCCTTCGGCTGGTTGCTCGCGTTCCTGCCGTGGGTGCTGCGCTCGCTCTGGATCTACGCCTCGCCGCGCCTGGACGGCCGCCCCGGCTGACCCTGCGGCAGGAGTTCGGCGAGCACGCGCGCGAGGTCCTCCTGCTGCAGCGGTTTCACCACGTGGGCGTGGAATCCGGCCGACTCGCTGGCCTGGCGGTCGCTGTCCTGGCCATAGCCGGTGAGCGCGATCAGCCGCGGCGGGCGTGGCATCTTCGCGGTGACCTCGCGCGCCACCTCCAGCCCGCTCAGGCCCGGCAAGCCGATGTCGAGGAACACGGCGTCCGGCCGTTCGCGCTCGATCGAGGCCAGTGCCGCCACGCCGTCGTGCACCATCGTGGCCTCGTAACCCATCAGCTGGAGCAGCAGCACCAGCGTCGTGGCCGAGTCGATGTTGTCCTCCACCACCAGGATGCGTCCCCTCGCCGCCCCCGCCGCCGTGCTGCCGTCCGCTTCACGCGGTGGCGGCGCCGGGATGGTCGGCAGCTTCACGATGAACTCGCAGCCCTGGCCCGGCTTGCCGCTGCTGAAGGCGCTGACCTCGCCGCCATGGCGCGCAACCATCTGCTGCACCACGCTGAGGCCGAGGCCGAGGCCGCCCTGCGCGCGCGAGGGGTCCTGCTCTTCCTGCACGAACGGCTCGAACACCTGCTCGAGCATGGCGGGCGCAATGCCCGGCCCGTTGTCCTTCACCCGCACCAGCACGTGGCCGGGACCGCTTTCGGTGCGCAGTTCGATGCGCCCGCCCGACGGCGTGAACTTGGCCGCATTGGTGAGCAGGTTGCCGACCACCTGCACGATGCGCGCGCGGTCGCCGCACACCCACGCATCGTGCGCCTCGAAGCGCGATTCCAGCACGTGCCCCTTCTGCCGCACCAGTGGCTGCACCGCCTCGACCGCCTGCATCAGCGCCTCGGACAGGTTGACCGGCTCCTGCGCCACGCGGATCTTGCCGCTGCTGATGCGGCCGAGGTCCAGCAGGTCGTCGATCAGGCGGATCATCTGGCTCAGCTGGCGGCCGATCACCTCGCGCGCGGCACGCACGTGGGCCGATTCGATCTCCTCCATCTGCATGATCGCCAGCGCATTGGAAATGGGCGCCAAAGGGTTCCGCAGCTCGTGGCCGAGCATGGCGAGGAAGGTGGTGAGCCGGCGGCCCTCGTCCTCCAGCATGCGGATGCGGCGCTTGTCGGTGAGGTCGCGCGTCACCTTGGCGAAGCCGCGGTGGTTGCCGCCATCGTCGAACAACGCGGTGATCACCACGCTGGCCCAGAAGCGGCTGCCGTCCTTGCGCACGCGCCAGCCTTCCTCCTCGAAGCGGCCGTCGCGCACCGCCAGCTCGAGTTCGCGCGCCGGCCAGCCGCTGGCGGCGACGTCGGGCGGGTAGAACACCGAGAAATGCTTGCCGACGATCTCGTTCGCGGTATAGCCCTTGATCTCCTGCGCCCCGGCGTTCCAGCTCATGATGTGCCCGCGCGGATCGAGCATGAAGATGGCGTAGTCGCGCACGCGGTCGACCACCAGGCGAAAGCGCTCCTCGCTCTGGCGCAGCAGCTCGTCGTGTTCGCGGCGCGCGGTGAGGTCGCGCGTGATCTTGGAGAAGCCGCGCAGGCGGCCGTGCTCGTCGAGCAGGCGCGTGATGACCACGTTGGCCCAGAAGCGGCTGCCGTCCTTGCGCAGGCGCCAACCTTCGTCCTCGAAGCGGCCGAGTTCGCGCGCGGCGGCCAGCTCGTGCGCGGGCCAGCCGCGCTCGACCTGGTCGGCCGGGTAGAAGATGGAGAAGTGGCGCCCGACCACCTCCTGCGCCTCGTAGCCCTTGAGCAGGCGCGCACCGGCATTCCAGGTGCGCACGATGCCGTCGGGATCGAGCAGGAACACCGCGTAGTCGGTAACCGCATCGATCATGCGGCGGAAGTCGGCGTCCTCCACGGCGGACATCGGCCCTTGCTCCGCGGAGGGCGGCAGGGATCCGGTCGGGCTGGTCATGGCAGGTTTCTCCGGCACGCCGGCCAGTGTAACAAGGGCGGCTGCGCCGCTTGCAACGGGCGGGCATACTCCGGGGTTGCGCCGCGCTGCGAGTTGCCGATGATCGCGTTCTACCCGGAAGTCCGCCTCATCCACATTGCCGCCGTGGTGCTGTCCGGCAGCCTGTTCGCGTTGCGCGGGCTGATGATGCTGGCGCGCTCGCGCACCGCCAATGCCGCGCCGCTGCGCTGGCTTTCCTATGTGGTCGACACCACATTGCTGGCGGCCGCGCTGGCGCTGGTGGCGATGCTGCACCAGTACCCGTTCGTACAGGCCTGGCTCACAGCCAAGGTGCTGCTGCTGGTGGTGTACATCGTGCTCGGCGTCTTCGCGTTGCGGCGCGGCCGCACCCTCGCGGTGCGCGCCACCTGCTACGTGGCGGCGCTGGCGGTGTACCTCTTCATCATCAGCATTGCCCGCGCGCACGACCCGCGCGGTTTCCTGCTGCCGTTCCTCACCTGAGGCCGTCCGCGGCGACGACGGCTGCCCCTCGCCTCTGGGCCCTTGCCCCTCGTTACCGCTGCCGTCATGCGCGCGCTGGCAGCATGGGCGCCGCATGTCTGGGTGCTGCGGCAGCATGCCGCAGCCGCCACGCCGCCCTTCTTGACGCACGTCAGCCGGCCCCGCGCGGGCACTGGGTAGTCTGCTTCCACCACTTCTCAATGCAGCAGGAACTTCCCATGAAACGGCTCCTGATCGTCCTTGCCGCCCTCGCCGCCGGCGCCGCCCTGTCTGGCTGCGACCGGCCTTCCACGGCATCGAGCGCGGACGCCCAGGCACCCGCCTTGGCGGTTGCCCTCGCGCAGGGCGGCGTCACCGGAGGCTCCGCCAGGGGCGACTTCGGACCGCCGCAGGGGGAACCCATCCACGCCGTGCTGACCAGCCCGCCGCTGGTGCCGCCGCCGGTCAACCGCAACCACCCGGCCAAGGTGATCGTGGAGCTGGAGGTGATCGAGAAGGAAATGCCGATTTCCGAAGGCGTCACCTACACCTTCTGGACCTTCGGCGGCACCGTTCCCGGCAGCTTCATCCGCGTGCGCCAGGGCGACACGGTCGAGTTCCACCTGAAGAACGCGCCGGACAGCAAGATGCCGCACAACATCGACCTGCACGGCGTCACCGGTCCCGGTGGCGGCGCGGCGTCCAGCTTCACCGCGCCGGGCCACGAGTCGCAGTTCACCTTCAAGGCACTCAACCAGGGCCTCTACGTCTACCACTGCGCCACCGCACCGGTCGGCATGCACATCGCCAACGGCATGTACGGCCTGATCCTGATCGAGCCGCCGGAAGGCCTGGCGCCGGTCGACCACGAGTACTACGTGATGCAGGGCGACTACTACACGACCGGCAAGTACCGCGAGAAGGGCCACCAGCCGTTCGACATGGAAAAGGCGATCGATGAGAACCCGACCTACGTCCTGTTCAACGGCGCCGAGGGTGCGCTCACCGGCGACAAGGCGCTGACGGCGAAGACGCAGCAGACGGTGCGCCTGTTCGTCGGCAACGGCGGCCCGAACCTCGTCTCCAGCTTCCATGTGATCGGCGAGATCTTCGACAAGGTGCAGCAGGAAGGCGGCACCCATCCGCAGGAAAACGTGCAGACCACGCTCATCCCGGCCGGCGGCGCCGCCACGGTCGAGTTCCACACCGAGGTGCCGGGCAGCTACGTGCTGGTCGATCACTCCATCTTCCGCGCCTTCAACAAGGGCGCGCTGGCGATCCTCAAGGTCGATGGGCCGGAGGACAAGACGATCTATTCGGGCAAGGAAGTCGATTCGGTCTACCTCAGCGACCGCGCCGCGCCGAACCTGAAGGCGGTCAGCACGGCCGCCAGCGCGCACGCCGCGGGCACGCTGACGCGCGAGGAGCAGGTCGCCGCCGGCCAGCAGCTCTTCAACGGGACCTGTTCGGTCTGCCACCAGGCCAACGGCCAGGGCCTCCCCGGCGTGTTCCCGCCGCTGGCGAAGTCGGACTACATCGCGGCCGATCCGAAGCGGATCGTCGACGTCGTCCTGCACGGCCTCACCGGCAAGGTCACGGTGAACGGCACCGAATACAACTCGGTGATGCCGCCGATGAACCAGCTCACCGACGACGAGGTGGCCAACATCGGCACCTACGTGCTCAACAGCTGGGACAACCCGGGCGGGCAGATCAGCAAGGACGAAGTGGCCGCGGCACGCGCGGCGCCGCCGCCGGCGCCGTCGGCCGAAGCGGTCCACTGAGGCGGCAATGACCCACGCATCCGCCAGCCCAAGCCGGACGCAGGCACGCCGTGCAGGTTTCCTGCACGGTTGCCTGGCGCTCCTCGCCGCTGGGTCGGCGGCCATGGCGGGCGTGCCCGCCCGTGCCGCCGCCGACTACGCGGCCATTCCTCCGACGCCCTTCACCAGCGTGATCGAAACCGAACCGGACGCTCGCCCGGTCCAGCTCGGCGGCTACGCCCTGCGTACCGAGCCGGTCACCAACGCGGAGTTCCTCGCTTTCGTGCTGGCCCATCCCGAGTGGCAGCGCGGCAACGCGCCGGCGGTGTTCGCCGACGCGCGCTACCTCGCGCACTGGGCGGCACCGGACCGCCTCGGCGCGGATGCGCTGCCGGCGCAGCCGGTGACCCAGGTCAGCTGGTTCGCGGCGCAGGCCTACTGCGAGGGCGAAGGCGCACGGCTGCCGACGTGGCTGGAATGGGAACGTGCCGCAGCCGCCAGCCGCACCGAAGCCGACGCGCGACGCGATCCTGCCTGGCGCCAGCGCCTGCTCGACTGGTACGCACGGCCCTCGCGTGGCGCCCTCGAGGAAGTGGGTGGCGAAGCCAACCTGTACGGCGTGCGCGACCTGCATGGCCTGGTGTGGGAATGGGTGGATGACTTCAATGCGCTGATGGTGACCTCCGACAGCCGCGACCAGGACGACCCCGACCGGCTGAAGTTCTGCGGCTCCGCCGCCCTCAGCCTGCGTGACCGCGACAACTATGCCTTGCTCATGCGCATCGCGATGCTGTCGTCGCTGCAGGCGGTGGATACCACCGTCAATCTCGGCTTCCGCTGCGCCAGACCCGGAGCGTCCCCATGATCCGACTGTGCTGCCTCCTCCTCCTGGCGCTGCTGCCGGCGGCGATGCCGGTGCATGCCGCCCCGCCCACCGGGCAGGCGCCGCTTCCCTCCACCTCGGTCTACCACCTCGACCTGCCGCTGGTGGACCAGGACGGACGCACCTTGCGCCTGGCCGACGGCCGCGGCCAGGCACGCGTGGTGAGCATGTTCTATACCTCGTGCAAGTACGTCTGCCCGCTGATCATCGACACCGTGCAGAAGACGCGGCGCGCGCTGGGCGAGGCCGACGGCGGGCGCCTGCCGGTGCTGATGGTCAGCCTCGATCCGGAACGCGACACGCCGGCGGTGCTCGGCCGGCTGGCCGACAGCCGCCACCTCGACCGCGGCCACTGGACGCTGGCCCGCACCGACGCCAGCCACGTGCGCCAGCTGGCCGCCGTGCTGGGCATCCAGTGCCGCCAGCTCGAGGACCGCGAATTCAGCCATTCCAGCGTGCTGGTGCTGCTGGATGCGGAAGGCCGCATCGTCGCGCGGACCGAGCGCCTGGGCGA
>JALYWF010000157.1 GCA_030852845.1 Pseudomonadota bacterium | reverse complement strand
CTTCAAGCTCACGCTGATCGCCAAGGCCGGCAACGAAGGCAAGCTGTTCGGTTCGATCGGTACCGCGGACATCGCCGAGGCCGCCACCGCAGCCGGCCAGCCGCTGGCCCGCAGCGAGGTGCGCCTGCCGAATGGTCCGCTGCGCACGGTGGGCGAGCACGTGGTGACCGTGCACCTGCACACCGACATCGACCTGGAGCTGACCGTCAACATCCAGGCCGAGGAATAGGCTTCCACAGCTTCCACTGGATAGTCCCTAACCGGTTCATGGCCTGATCGGCCAGAATGGTGCTTCTGGCATGGACCGGTTACACACTCCACCGCATTCGATCGAAGCCGAGCAGGCCGTGCTCGGCGGCCTGCTGCTCGACACCCAGGCCTGGGACCAGGTCGGCGACAGTGTCGCGGTCGATGATTTCTACCGCCCCGACCATCGCCTGATATTCGACGCCATCGGCGAGCTGGTGGCCGAGTCCAAGGCCATCGACGTGGTCACCGTGTCCGAACGGCTGGAGCGGACCGGCAAGCTGGCCGAGGTGGGTGGCCTGGCCTACCTGTCGACGCTGGTGCGCGACACGCCCACCGCCGCCAATGCCCGCGCTTATGCCCAGATCGTGCGCGAGCGCTCGCTGCTGCGCTCGCTGATCAGTGCCGGCAATGCCATCGTCTCCTCCGTCTACAGCGATGAGGGGCTGTCCGCGCGCGAGCTGGTCAATGAGGCCGAGGCCCGCGTATTCGAGATTGCCGAGCGCGGCGCCGGGCGCACCGAGGGCGCACAGTCCGTGCGCGCGATGTTGCCGGCGCTGATCGACAAGATCGACGAGTGGCACAGCAATCCAGACAGCCTGCGCGGCACGCCCAGCGGCTTCACGGATTTCGACAAGCTCACCGGCGGCCTGCGCGGCGGCGACCTGGTGATCGTGGCCGGCCGTCCCGGCATGGGCAAGACCACGCTGGCAATCAACATGGGCGAGAACGTGGCGCTCGACCACAAGATCCGCGGCACGGTGCTGATCTTCTCGATGGAGATGCCCAACGAGCAGTTGATGACGCGCATGCTCTCCTCGGTGGGCGGCGTGCCGCTGCACGACATCCGTTCGGGGCGCATCAGCGACCAGGACTGGGCGCGCATCAGCAGCGCCACCGCGCAGCTGCAGGAGGCGCGCATCTACATCGACGACCAGCCGGCGCTCACGCCCACCGACCTGCGTGCCCGCGCACGGCGCGTGAAGCGCGAGCATGGGCTGCACCTGGTGGTGGTCGACTACCTGCAGCTGATGCAGGTGAGCGGCACGAAGGAGAACCGTGCCACGGAGATCTCGGAGATTTCGCGCGGCCTGAAAGCCCTGGCCAAGGAGCTGGATGTCCCGGTGATCGCGCTCTCGCAGCTGAACCGCAGCGTGGAGCAGCGCGAGGGCAAGAAGCCGGTGATGTCGGACCTCAGAGAATCGGGCGCGATTGAACAAGATGCAGACATGATCCTGTTCATCTACCGCGAGGAATACTACGACAAGAATTCCCCGCGCAAGGGCCAGGCCGACGTCGAGCTGGCCAAGCATCGCAACGGCGAGACGGGGCACTTCGTGCTCACCTTCCAGGGCAAATACACGCGCTTCAGCAACTTCATGCCGGATGCCTACGCCGAGGGCGTCCTGCGGTGAGCGCACTTCACACCCTGCCGTGAACTCGCTGATCCGCGCCGAAGTCAGCGCTGCCGCGCTGCGCGAGAACCTGCGGCGCGTCCGCGAAGTGGCGCCATCCAGCCGGGTGATGGCGGTGGTGAAGGCCAATGCCTATGGCCATGGCCTGGTGACCACTGCGCTGTGCCTGGCCGATGCCGATGCCTTTGCAGTGGCGCGATTGCAGGAGGCGCTGGTGCTGCGCGGGGCAGGTGTGCGCAAGCCCATCGTGCTGCTGGAGGGCGTGTTCGACGCGGAGCAGCTGGCCGAAGCGGCCCGCCACGACCTGCAGATCGTGGTGCATTGTGACGAACAGCTCGCACTGCTCGGCGGCGCGCCAGCCGGCTCCTCCTTCGTCGTGTGGCTGAAGATAGACACAGGCATGAACCGCCTGGGATTCCGCATCGATCAGGCCGCCTCCGCGCTGCTGCGCCTGGCCTCGCTGGATCCGCTGGTGCGCGAGCTGCGGCTGTTGTCCCACTTCGCCAGCGCCGATGAGGCAGACAGCGCCATCACCGCCCGCCAGCTGGCCCGCTTCAGCGAGCTGTCGGCCGGCCGCGAATGGACGCGTAGCCTGTGCAATTCGGCCGGCCTGTTCGCCCAGCCTGCAGGGCAGCTGGAATGGGTGCGGCCTGGTCTTGCGCTGTATGGCGTGTCGCCTTTTCCCGAGCTGCTGGGCAGCCAGCTGGGGTTGCGCCCGGCCATGCGGCTGGTCTCCACCGTGATCGCGGTGCGCGAGGTGCGGGCCGGCGAAACTGTCGGCTATGGGGGCACGTGGCGCGCATTGCAGGATGCGCGCGTGGCCATTGTGGCTGCCGGATATGGCGACGGCCTGCCGCGTTCGCTGGAGAACGGCACGCCGGTGCTGGTGGATGGCAGGCGTGCCACGCTGGTGGGCCGCGTCTCCATGGACATGGTCGCCGTGGACGTGACGCCCATCGCCGGCGTGCGCGTGGGCGATCCGGCCATCCTGTGGGGTCCGGAACTGCCGGTGGAGCAGATTGCCGCCCACGCCGGCACCATTCCCTACGAGCTGCTGTGTGGCGTCAGCCAGCGGGTGCCGCTGGCCGTGTGCTGAGGAACCGACGCCGCTATTCGTGCATCTGCGACTGCAGGTAGTTCTGCTCGCCGACCTGCTGCACCAGCCCGATCTGCGTCTCCAGGTAATCGATATGCTCCTCGGTGTCATCGAGGATCTTCTCGAACAGCTCGCTGCTCACGTAGTCACGTACGCTGTCGCAATAGGCGATGGCTTCCTGCAGGTGGGTGCGGCTGCCGGCTTCCAGCTTCAGGTCGAGGCTGAGCGTCTCCACCGCGTTCTCGCCGATCAGCAGTTTGCCCAAGTCCTGCAGGTTGGGCAGGCCGCCGAGCATCAGCACGCGCTCGACCAGCAGGTCGGCGTGTTTCATCTCCTCGATCGACTCCTCGTACTCATGCTTGGCCCAGCGCTTCAGGCCCCAGTTCTTCAGCATCCGCGCGTGCAGGAAGTACTGGTTGATGGCGGTCAGCTCCATCTTGAGCTGCGTGTTGAGGTGCGCGATGACTTGCTTGTCGCCTTGCATGGATTCTCACTTGGTCAGGGGGAAGGCAGGTGGAACGCTAACAGCTTGGCAGCCGGGGAGGGGCGACCGGTAATAAGTCAAATGTTGCAAACAAGAACAATTCGCATTAGTATCCGGCCATGATCATCTGTGTCTGCCAGAACATCTCCGAGCGCGACATCGCCAAGGCGGTGGCCAGCGGATGTCGCAGTTTTGATGCGCTGCAAGAAAAACTGGAAGTCGGCACCTGTTGCGGCAGCTGCGAGTGCGCCGCCCGCGAGGCCCTGGCGCAGCACCAGGCAGGCGATACCTGCCCGGGCATGATCGCCGCCTGAGCGGCGATTCTTCCAACCCCCGTTACCAGCGCAACGGCCCTCGCTGTCCGGACCGGGCACCCTTTGGGTGCCCGGGCGTCAGTGACTAGTTCTCGAAGAACCCCATCTTCACGCCAGCCAGCTGGATGACGTCGTTGTCGGACAGGCGTCGGGCCTGGGCACCGATCGGGGTACCGTTCACCAGCGGGTAGTTGTCTGGCTTGTCGGCCTCCACATGCACGATGTAGAAGCCGTCGGCGCGACGGGTGACCGCCGCCACCTGCACGCCGGGCCTGCCCAGGGTGGTGAGCGCCTTGGTGAGTTCGAGCTCGCGGCCCGCGAAGGCGCCGGACAGCACCTGCAGCCTTGCCTTCTTCACCTGCTGTGCGCCATCGGGCAGCTGCCGCCGGATGTTGGTGGCGGTGGCCGTGCCGACAGGTTCGATCTTCGCGCGCGCTTCCTGGATCTTCTCCACCGGCCGCTGCGAAGGCTGGATCACCATGGTCTTCTCGAACTCGTCCTGCTGGGCGTCGTCGTCTTCGACGAAGCGCAGCTGGTGGTGGCCCACGGTGATCACATCGCCGTGCTGCAGCGCATGCTTCTTGATCAGCTTGCCGTTGACGTAGGTGCCATTGGTGCTGTTCAGGTCCTCAAGGAAGGAGTCGTTGAGGATGTTGATGATCAGGGAGTGATGGCCGCTGACCGCCGGGTTGTCGATCCGGATGTCATTGTCCGGCAGACGCCCCACGGTGTAGCGCTCCTTGTTCATGTTGTATTCGGCCAGTACCTGGCCGTCGAGAGTCAGCACTAGCCTTGCCATGTTGGGCGCCTTTGCATCAGCTGAAGACCTTCAGGATTTTGTCAAATATACCGCGTCGGGCAGGGAAGGAGTCCACAACCTGCGCCAGCACGACCGAGATGTTGTCCTTGCCACCATTGTCATTGGCCAGCTGGATCAGGTGCTGGCCGACAGAGTTCAGGTTATTGCCGAAGGTGTTCATCGTGACGACCATGTCGTCGTCGCCGATCATGTCCGACAGCCCGTCCGAGCAGAGCAGGTAGACATCGCCCTTCACCACGGGATGCTCCTGCATCTCCACGTCGACCTGGTTCTCCACGCCGAGCGCGCGCGTCACGTAGTTCTTGTTGGAGGCGCGCTGCGCCTCCTCCGGCGAGTAGAAGCCACGGTCAACCAGTTCCTGCAGCAAAGAATGGTCGAGCGTGACCTGCTCGATCTCGTTGCCGCGCATGCGGTAGAGGCGCGAGTCGCCTACGTGGGCCACGGTGATGCGGTTGTCGTAGAACAGGGCGGCCACCACGGTGGTGCCCATGCCCTGGCACTGGGTCTGCGTGCGGGCGGTCTGGTAGATGATCTTGTTGGCGCGCTGGATGGCATCGCGCAGGATGATGGTGGGGCGCGAGAGGCCGGTAGCCTGGTCGGGAATCGACAGGTCCTGCAGCTTCAACGCCTCGCGCACCAGGTTGACCACGGTCTTCACCGCGATGCCACTGGCCACTTCGCCGGCGTTGTAGCCGCCCATGCCATCGGCCAGCACGGCAAGGCCAAGCTCGCCGTCGACGGCGATCATGTCCTCATTGTGCTCGCGGACCCTGCCTGTGTCGGTCTGGCCAACACAAAGCAGCTTGCCTTTCAGACTCATCAGGCGGCTTGTTCCGGTTGTGCTCCCAAAACTTGCCGGATCGTACTTAACTCTTGCGTGCACTGCACTCGATAAGGGCCGGTTTGATGCAGTTGCGGGCAGGATTTGTGGGCTGCGTCGCGGGCTGGCATCCTGCCGGGCCACTTCCCCGACGATGAGAACTGGATCACGCCTTGGCCCGTTCCCCCGCCACCCTGTTCACCTGCAACGCCTGCCAGGGGCAGACGCCCAAGTGGCAGGGACAATGTCCCCACTGCGGCGAATGGAACAGCCTGGTCGCCCAGGCGGCGCCTGCCGGGCGCTCGGCATCCCGCGCGCGCGCCGCGCTGGTGGCGGCAAGTGCGGCGGCCCCTCTGGCCGAGGCCATGGCCGCTGCCGGCGAGGAGCCGCTGCGGCGCCTGAGCCTCGGCATGGGCGAGCTGGACCGGGTATTCGGCGGCGGGGTGGTGCCGGGCTCGGTCACTCTGCTGGGCGGTGAGCCGGGCATCGGCAAGTCCACGCTGCTGCTGCAGGTCGCCGGGGCACTGGCGGCTGCACAGTCGGTGCTCTACGCCACCGGTGAGGAATCCACCGCGCAGGTGGCCCTGCGCGCCAGGCGCCTTGGCGGTGCATATGAGCGAGTGCAGGTGGCAGCCGAAACCGACCTGGACACCGTGCTGGGCCTGGCGTCTGTGGGGCGGCCCGCGCTGCTGGTGATCGACTCCATCCAGACCATGCAGCTGGCCAGCGTCGCCACGGCGGCAGGGGCGGTGACGCAGCTGCGCGAATGCACGGCCGCACTGGTGCGCTTTGCCAAGGGCAGCGGCACCGCGGTGCTGATCGTGGGGCATGTGACCAAGGATGGCGCCATCGCCGGGCCGCGCCTGCTCGAGCACCTGGTGGACACGGTGCTGTATTTCGAACGCGATGCTGGCAGCCGCTTCCGCCGCGTGCGGGCCGCGAAGAACCGCTTCGGTGCCGCCAACGAGCTGGGGTTCTTCCTGATGCAGGAGACCGGGCTGCGCGAGGTGAAGAACCCGGCGGCCATCTTCCTGTCGCGTGCGCCGCAGCCGGTGGCGGGCAGCATCGTGATGGTGACCCGCGACGGCACGCGGCCATTGCTGGTGGAGGTGCAGGGGCTGGTGGATCCCTCGCGTTTCGGATCGCCGCGCCGCGTTGCGCAGGGCATCGACGCGGGCCGCCTGGCCATGCTGCTGGCGGTGCTGCACCGGCACGCTGGCGTGGCGTTGCAGGAGCACGATGTGTTCGCGAACGTGGTGGGCGGACTTTCCATCGACGAGCCGGCGGCCGACCTGCCGCTGGTACTGGCGCTGGCTTCGAGCCTGCGTGATGTCGCGTTGCCTGCCGATCTGGTGGTGTTCGGCGAGATCGGGCTCACCGGGGAGGTGCGACCGGTGTCCTTCGGCGAGGAGCGCATCCGCGAGGCTGCGAAGCTGGGCTTCCGCCGCGCGCTGGTTCCCGAGGCCAATGCGCCGCGCGCGGCGGTGGAGGGCATCGAGGTCATCGGTGTGGCGCGCATAGATGATGCGCTCCGGCAGGTGCTGAAGGACTGAAAGGTATAATCGGGCAATGTTCAACAAACTGACTGAACGGCTCAGCAAGGCCGTCGACTCCCTGCGCGGCCGCGGCCGCCTCACCGAAGACAACATCGCCGAGGCGCTGCGCGAAGTACGCATGGCGCTGCTCGAAGCCGACGTGGCGCTGCCGGTGGTGAAGCGCTTCATCGACGCGGTGCGCGCCAAGGCCATCGGCACGGAAGTGCAGGGCAGCCTCACGCCGGGCCAGGCACTGGTGGGCGTGATCCACGACGAGCTGGTGCAGGTGATGGGCGGCAATGCGCGGCCCTTCGACCTGCGCCATGCGCCGCCGGCGGTGATCTTGCTGGCCGGCCTGCAGGGCGCCGGCAAGACCACCACCGCGGGCAAGCTGGCGCGCCACCTCATCGAGCAGCAGAAGAAGCGCGTGCTGCTGGTGAGCACCGACATCCGCCGTCCGGCCGCGGTGCTGCAGCTGCAGCGCCTGGCCGAGCAGGTGGGGGCTGACTTCCATCCCGTCGCGCCGGGACAGTCGCCGCCGGCCATTGCCGCCGCGGCGCTCGATGCCGCGCGCCGCGGCGTCTATGGCGCGCTGATCGTCGACACCGCCGGCCGCCTGCACGTGGACGCCGAGCTGATGCAGGAGGTGCGCGACATCGACACCGCCGTGCATCCGCATGAACGGCTGTTCGTGGTCGATGCCATGGCCGGCCAGGATGCGGTGAATGCGGCGCGTGCGTTCAGCGATGCGCTGGCCCTCACCGGCACCATCCTCACCAAGGCCGATGGTGATGCGCGCGGCGGTGCCGCGCTGTCGGTGCGCGACATCACCGGCAGTCCGTTGCTCTTCGTCGGTACAGGCGAGAAGACCGAGGCGCTGGAGCCCTTCGATCCGGACCGCATGGCCCGTCGCATCCTCGGCATGGGCGACGTGGTGGCCCTGGTCGAGGAAGTGCGCCGCAATGTCGACGTGGAGCAGGCCGAGCAGCTGGCCAAGAAGGTCGCCAAGGGCAAGGGCTTCGACTTCAACGACCTGAAGGCGCAGCTGCAGCAGCTGCAGAAGATGGGCGGCATGGGCTCGCTGCTCGAGAAAATGCCCGGTGGCGCGCAGGTGGCGCAGAAGCTCTCGCAGGGCCAGGCCGATCGTGAACTCAGGCGCCAGATCGCACTGATCGATTCAATGACGCCGCGTGAGCGCCGCCGCCCGGAGATCATCGATGGCTCGCGCCGGCGTCGCATCGCCGCTGGCGCCGGCATGCAGGTGCAGGACGTGAACCGCCTGCTCAAGCAGCACATGGAAATGCAGAAGATGATGAAAAAACTGGGCAGCGGCAAGCTGGCCCGCATGATGGGCGCGATGGGCGGCAAGCTGCCGGGAATGCCGCGCTTCTAGGCTCCGGGTCGCGGGGAAGCGGGCAGCGACAGTGCGGATTCCCCGGCCAGCACTTCCTGCAGGCGGCAGAAGTTCCATTCGCGTGCTTCCGGCCGCAGTGATCCCTGCCGGTACGGCCCGCAGGAAGCAGGCGTTGCCAGTCTGTATTCCTCGAGCGGATCTTCCACCAGGTCGTAGAACTCGCAGTTGGCGGTGGCTGCGTCGCCAGTGCAAAGCACCTTGTAGCGCGTATTGCGCGCGGCGGACTGCCTCAGGTTCTGCCTGGTGGGATTGACCACATCCACCACCAGCGCATCGCGGTAAGGGTCGCGTATCTGCCTGGCGTCCTGCCGCAGCACCGGCGCGAAAGACACGCCATCGACCTTCACCTTGCGGCCGTTGCGGTCGGGCACGGTTGCCGGCACTTCAAGGCCTGCCAGGCTGAGCACCGTGGCGAACATGTCTGCCGCGTGCACGGGAACGTCGCTGGAGGAGTTGGCGGGCACGCCAGGTCCGCGCACAAGCAGTGGCACGCGCACACCGCTTTCGTAGGCGGAGCCTTTGCTGCGATCCAGGCGGGTGATGTACATGTTGTCGATGAATTCCCGGTTGGCGCCGAACATCCAGGTGCCGTTGTCACCGACGAAGATCACGTAGGTATTCGGGTCGAGCCCTTCCACGGTCCGCAGCAGGTGGCCGACCAGGGTGTCCATGGAATTGGTGAGGGCGCGGTGCAGCGCCTTGTCGGTGCACCGGCCCACGTTGGCTGACCCGAACTGTCCGCCGCAGGCCTGCATCTCCCGTCGCGTGGGTTCATCGAGGGTGTCGATGTTCGGTACCGCCATGGGATTGGGCTGCTGGTTCTCGGTGATGTGGGCATTGTTGAATGCCACCCATGCCAGCCAGGGCCGGGCGGGGCGCTGCGCTTCCTGTTCGCTGATCCATTGCAGCGCATCGGCGACCTGCGTCACCGGCGCGTAAGTGGTTGCGCCAATGCCGGGCAGAGAGCGGGTGGGGGCAGCGCCGGTGCGGTACAGGGCGGGCAGTGTGGCGTCATCCTGCACGTGATATTCGTAAGTCCAGTAAGTGGATGGCGCACCGTTGAGGTTGCCCCGATACAGGTCGAAGCCGGCCTCCTTTGGCTTCAGGCCCGGGTATTTGTCCTGGCCGAGTCCGGCCATGTGCCATTTGCCGAACGCGGCGGCGGTGTAGCCGGCCTTTTCCTTCAGTTCGTGCACCAGCGTGCGGTGGCTGGCAGTGGCCCAGTTGTAGTAGTCGAGCACGCCGGTCTTCAGCGAGAACAGCCCGGTGATCATCGACACGCGCGTGGGGGAGCAGAAGGGCTGCGCCCACGCCTGCGTGAAACGCATGCCCGACTGCGCCAGCGCATTGAGCGTGGGAGTGGAAGCGGGACGGCCAGCGATCTGCCGGTATTGCGGGTGATTGCGCCCCTGCGGGCCGTATTGCTTCACCAGGTCTTCGATGAGGCCCGGATACAGGTCGGTGTTGGCATCCAGCCCGATGTCATCGCTGATGATGAGCAGGATGTTGGGGCGGGCAGCGTTGCCACGCGCCGCCTCGGCGGCCGATGTTTGCCAGCAGGCCGGGAGCAGCAGTGCCAGCGCAGTGAGGCTGCGCCATGCGGTTTTCATCGTGCCGGTCATGGTCGGGCAGACTCGCAGCGCGGGTGGCGCAGCGTCAACATCAACGCGACTGCGAGCGATAACCTTCCAGCGCCTGCCGCGCCTGTGCATGGCCCGGGAAGCGTGCCAGCAGTTTTTCAAGCACCTGGATGGCCTGAGTGCTGCGACCGGTTTCAGCCAGCGAGACGGCATGCACGAAGGCGTACTGGGGATTGTCGGGCGCCAGCTGGCTGGCCAGCCGGAACTGTTCCACGGAGGCAGCGGTGCGGCCCGTGCGCACGTAGAGCAGGCCGAGCATGTGGCGTGCGTCGCCTGACTCCGGATAGCGCCGGATGGCTTCCTGCAGCAGCGGTTCGCCCAGGTCGTCGCGGTTGCGGGCACGATGGACATCGGAAAGATTCAGCAACGCAGGCAGGAATCCCGGCGCCAGCTTGCGCGCCTGCGACAGCGCCTGCTCTGCACCGACGACATCACCCTGGGACAGGAGGAATATCCCCAGGTCGCTCATGGATTCAGGCATGTCGGCGTTGTGCAGCAGGGCCTGTCGGTATTCATCGAACAACTTGCCCAGGGCCGGTTTCAGCCCGGGACTGGCCTGGTCCAGCGGCAGGTCGATGAGCCCGCGCGCCGCGGTCATGCGCACGGACCTGGCGGGGTCGTCGAGGAGTGGTGCGAGCACGGCCAGCCGCCGCGAGGCCTCCAGCGGCCGGACCGCCTGGATGGCGGCGGCACGCACCAGGGGATCCTCATCGCGCAGTTGCGCCGCGGCCGCCTGCAGCTGATCCGTAGACGGCAGGCGGGCGCTCTCCTGCAGCAGGATGGCGCGCAGGATGGCCGGATGTTCCGCATTGCCAGCGTAGTCGAGCAGCCGTGGCAGTACCTCCGGATCCTGCCGCCGCACGCTGGCGAGCAAGGCGGTGTGCGTGTATCTGGGTTCAGCGCTGCCCGTGCGCTTTGCGATGAAGTCCGCCGCCCACTGGTCGCTGCGGTCACCGTGGCACTGCGAGCAGGCATTGGGCACGCCCCAGCGCACGCTGGCTGCCGGATCGGGCACGCGGAAGGAATGATCGCGACGCGCATCCACACCCATGTAGGTCTGCTGCGGCATGTGGCAGTTCACGCATTGCGCGCCGGCTGATCCAGGAGCGTGGAAGAAGTGCGCTTCACTCTGGAACTTGCGCGGCTCATGGCACTGCAGGCACAGGCCGTTGCCCTGCGCGCGCAGCGTTCCGGCATGCGGTTCATGGCAATTGCTGCACGAGACGTGGTTCTGGTGCATGCGACTCTGCAGGAACGAGCCGGTTTCATACACCTCCTCGAGGATCTGGCCGTCGGCGTGATACAGCCCTTCGGTCAGCGGGCTGAGCAGGAAGCTGGCGTCGAACGCTGCCGCGAGGTCAGGGTCCCCGAGTTCCGTGCGCCGCGAGTGGCAGGCGCTGCACACCTGCAGCTGCGGACTCATCGGCGAATCGATCTTGCGGGGCGCAGGCCGTTCTGCGCCGGTGGGTTGCCACAGCGCCGAGAGATCCTGGGCGAGCCCCTTGCCTGGAAGGTTGCGATTCCCGGTAGCCCAGTCCAGGTGCTGCGACCCCGGGCCATGACAGGCTTCGCACCCGACGTTCAGCTCCTTCCAGCTGGTCTGGTAGCGGTCTTCCTCCATGGAGTAGGCCTTCACAAGGCCGGTGGAATGACAGGTGGCGCAGCGCGCGTTCCAGTTCTGGAAGGCGCCGGTCCAGTGCAATGGATCCTCGTGGTCCACGTGAGCGTCGGGATAGAGGTGGAACCAGCGCTGCCCGCCCTCGGCGGCGGGACGGCTGTCCCAGCTGATGCTCAGCGCCTGCAGCCTGCCGTCGGGGAATTCAATCAGGTACTGCTGCAGGGGATACCAGCCGAAGGTGTAGGCGACGCGGAATGTCTCCGTCTTGCCCGCGGCATTGTCGGTCTCCACGAAATATTGCCCGTCACGGGTGAAAAAACGCGTGGTGGTGCCGAAGTAGCTGAAGCGGGCATCGGCGAAATCACCCAGCACCGACTGCCCGTCCGGCTGTTCCATGGCATGGCGGTGATGGCTTTGCTGCCAGTTCCCGAAGGCCTGCTGGTGGCAGCCGGCGCAGGCTGTGGTGCCGACGAAGGCGGCTGGGGCCGGAGGCGGACGTTTTGCAAGTACGGCTGCAATGCCCACCCCGAGCAGCAACAGCACGGCGGCGGATGTGATCAACCAGATGCGACGGGACGGCATGCCCGCAACATGACCAGACCGGCCGGGGCCTGTCCAGCTCTGGTGACGCCCGCGGTTTGCAGGACGTGCCGGGGGTGGGGATACTGCGCGGAAGAAAAGGGGGATTCATGAAAGGTCGCATGGCATCGCTGCTGCTTCGCGCAGGCATCTGTGGGCTGGTCGTCACGAGCCTCGCGGGCGCGGCCGAACCGGCATCTTCCGCGCGCGTCGGCACTGCGCCTGCAGCAGCCGCGATGCCAAAGCTGGAGTTCGCATTCGAGGCCCACGTGACCCTCGCGCCGGCCGTCGTGCTTGGCGAGACTGCCATCGGCCAGCGGCAATTCATTCCCATCACGGGCGGCGTGGTCTCCGGACCGAAATTCCGCGGTGAGGTGGTACCCGGTGGCTGGGACTTCCAGTTGCGCACCGCCGGCGGCTGCAACCAGCTCACGGCCGATTATTTCTGGCGCGCCCAGGATGGCGTGGTGATCCATATCCTCAATGAGGGCCTGCTCTGTCCCGAAGGCGTGCCCGACAGCAAGCTGACCTTCGTGCGGCCCCGCTTCGAGGCCCCGAAGGGGCCACATGAGTGGATGACCCGGGCCACTTTCATTGCCACCCTCGAGGTGGAGCGTGCAGCCGGACCGCAACCCCGGGGTGCCGAGGCACCTCCGGTGGCCGTGCGGATCAAGTTCTTCCAGCTGAAGTAATACTCCGCGGCGCTGGGCCGGTTGACGCTGCAACAACGTCAGCGCAGTCCTACACCGCCCCGCGCGGAATGCCGACGGCGCAGTCTTACACTGCCGCTACGCTGCTCCTCCTAAGTCCTTGTAAATAAAAAAACAGCCCGACTCCGCGAGGGTCGGACAGACGGTCTTGCCCGAGCGGGAGAGTTGCGATGGCGGAAGCAGCAGAGAGGATGAGCCGGCGCTCGTCCCGATCCGTGTCCAAGACCTATGCAGAGGAGGGCGAACTCGACCTGCGCCGTCTGCTGAAGGTGCTGCAGGGCATCCGCGATGGTGACTTCTCGGTACGGCTGCCCGGCGACAAGACCGGCCTGTCGGGCAAGGTGGCCGACCTGGTGAACGAGATCGCCTCCACCAGCCAGCGCCTGGCGCGCGAGATCGAGCGTGCAGGGCAACTGGTGGGCAAGGATGGCCGCACGCGCCATCGCATCACCACGGAGCGGCGCTCCGGCTCCTGGGGTGCGATGGAAGGCTCCCTCAACACGCTCATCGATGACCTGGTGTGGCCCACCGCAGAGGCCACGCGCACGATTTCGGCCGTCGCCAAGGGCGACCTTTCGCAGGTGATGCCGCTGGAGGTGGATGGACGCCCGATCAAGGGCGAGTTCCTGCGTTCGGCCACCATCGTGAACTCGATGATCGAACAGATGCGGGGCTTCACCTCCGAGGTGACGCGCGTGGCGCGCGAGGTGGGCACCGAAGGCAAGCTCGGCGGGCAGGCCTTCGTGCCGGGCGCTGCGGGCACGTGGAAGGACCTCACGGACAACGTGAATTCCATGGCCGGCAATCTCACCGACCAGGTGCGCAACATCGCCGAGGTGGCCACGGCCATCGCCGGCGGCGACCT
>JALYWF010000148.1 GCA_030852845.1 Pseudomonadota bacterium | reverse complement strand
CAGCTGGGGCCGGCGCGCCGCGCGCTTGCGCAGGCGGCCAGCGTGCTGTTCCTCGATGCCAGCGAAGAGGTGGATGCTGACAACATCGTCGGCCGCGTCGCCAGTGCCTACACCCTGGCACTGTTGGACCAGGCCAGCTTCGCCCGCCTTCGCATCGTCACGCCGGATGCAGACGCACAGGCGGATTTCGCCGTGGCACGGGGTGGCCAGCGCGTGATTCCCAATGACGGTCTGCAATACCGCAGCAGCGTGGCGGGACGCCGCAGCGGCCTGTCGATCCAGCAGGCCAGCATCCTGCGCCTGGAAGTCAGCTGGTGCCGCCCCCTGATCGTGCCGTTTGCGCGCCAGCTGCTGCTGGGCGCGCTGCGGACCATCGACCCGGATCCCTGGCACCAGTACTGCTACTCGGCGGGGCGCGTGCCCGTGCGCTCGGAAAGCGCCACGCCGATGCAGTCGGACTTCAGGGTGTCTTCTTGATCTTCGCCTTGGCCACCAGCGCGTCAGTCCAGGCGGTGAACTTCTTTTCCTGCAATGCCTGCACCAGCTGCTCGCGCACCGATTCCAACGGTGGTGCCACCGAGTCGCGCACGTCTGCCACGCGGATCACATGCCAGCCCACGTCGGTGCGAACCGGGGTGCGCATGGTGTCGCCTTTCTTCATTTCCTTCACCGCCGCGGCGAAGCTCAGCGGCATGCCGCTGGGGCCGGACCAGGGCAGCATGCCGCCGTCGGCGCTGGAGCTGGTGTCCCTGGAGTGCTGGCGGGCCAGGGCGGCGAAATTCCCGCCCTTGTCGAGCTGCTCGATCAGCTTCGCGGCTTCTTCGGAGGTGTCGACCTGGATATGCGCCAGCTGGTACTGCTGCTTGTCCATGGCCCCCACGCGCAGTTCGTACTCGGCGCGCAGCTCTTCCTCGCTGGGCTTGTAGTCCTTCAGGTGATCCTGCGCCGCCGCGCGATCCAGGATCAGCAGGCGCTGGATCTCCAGTGTTCCGGCCACTTCCGGCTGTCTCACCAGGCCCGAGCGCTCGGCCTCGGCCGACACCACGGCGGCGCGGACCATGTTGTCCAGCAGCGTGTCGCGCTGTTCGGTAGTGAGGTCCTTCATGGGCTTGTCGGTGACGCCGATGACGTATTGCTCGAAGGTGGCGCGGGTGAGGGCCTTGCCATTCACGGTGGCCACGACATCCTGCTGCGGCGGACTGGGGTTCTGCGAGCAGGCGGCCAGCAAGGCCAGACCCAGCGCACCGAGCGCAAGGCGGGAAGCGTTCATCATCGGTCTCCTGTTTCTTCCGGTGTCAGTGCGCTGATCTGCAGGGCGTGGATGCGTCCGGTCATCAGCGGTGCGGCGGCATCATAGACCAGCCGGTGCCGCTGCAAGGCCCCGAGCCCCGCGAATCGGGTGGAAACGATGCGTACGGCGAAATGGGCACCCTCGCGGGCCCCGGCATGACCGGCATGCTGGGCGCTGTCGTCGCGTACGGTGAGCGAGACGGGCGCCAGCGCGGCGCGCAGGAGCGCCTCCAGGTGGCCGGCAAGCGTGCTCATCCGGTCTTGTCGCCCAGCTTGCCCTTCGTGTACAGCCAGTAGAACTGGCCCAGCAGGAATACGAAGGTCAGCACGGGCAGCCCGAAGAGCTTGAAATTCACCCAGGTGCTTTCGGGCGTGTTGAAGGCCACCACCAGGTTCAGCGCCCCGACGGCCAGGGCGAACAGGATCCATGCGGCATTGAGCTTCAGCCACTCCGCGCGGCTCATCGGTGCATCACCCACCGCCTGCTGCAGGAATCGCTGCACCAGCGGCTGCCTGCCGATGAACACGCTGCCGAGGAAGGCGGCCGCCAGCACCCACATGAAGATGCTGGGTTTCCACTGGATGAACACCGGATCGCGCAGCAGCAGGGTGGCCGCGCCGAAAGCCAGCACCAGCACCGTGCTGACGGCGAACATGGCGGGCAGCTTCTTCGCACGCAGCCACAGCACCGCCAGCAGCAGCGGCATGCTGATCATCAGCACTGCCGTGGCGGTGTAGATTCCGCCGAAGAACTTGTACGCGACGAAGAAGGCCACGATGGGCAGGTATTCGAGTAGCAATTGCATCTGCCTATGATAGCCAACCGGCCCGCGCGGGGAGCGACGCTCCGGAGGCAATTGCGGCGGGCGTTCAATCGCCGCCCCGGCTCCCGGGGTGGCTATAATCCCGGCCGATGAATTCCTCCCCCCCGACCGCACAGCGGGAGCGCGTGCTTTCCGGCATGCGCCCCACGGGCAAACTGCACCTGGGCAACTACCACGGGGCCCTGCGCAACTGGGTGACCCTGCAGGACCGCCTGGAGGGGTATTTTTTCGTGGCCGACTGGCACGCGTTGACCACCGATTACGAGAATCCCGGGCAGTTGCAGCAGCGGGTGCACGAGATGGTGGTGGACTGGCTGGCCGCCGGGCTCGATCCCGGGCGCGCGGCGATTTTCGTGCAGTCGGAAGTTCCCGCCCATGCCGAGCTGCACCTGCTGCTGTCGATGATCACGCCCTTGTCCTGGCTGGAGCGGGTGCCCACCTACAAGGACCAGCAGGCACAGCTGAAGGAAAAAGACCTGGCCACCTACGGCTTCCTCGGCTATCCGCTGCTGCAGAGTGCGGACATCCTGCTCTACCGCCCGGCCTGGGTGCCGGTGGGCGAGGACCAGGTGGCGCACGTGGAGATCACGCGCGAGGTGGCGCGCCGCTTCAACAACATCTACGGACGCGACGAAGCCTTCGGCAAGAAGGTGAAGGCGGCCCTGGGGCGACTGCCGCCGGTGCAGCGCGAGCTGTATGGCGAACTGCGACGCCGCTTCCAGGAGGGTGGCGATGCCGCGGCGCTGGCTGAGGCGCGCACCCTGGCCGGCACCGCCTCCGGGCTGGCCCCCGAACAGCGCGAACTGCTGCTGGCCGCGCTGGAGGGCGAGCACCACCGGTTGCTGCCGGCCCCGGAGGTGCTGCTGACGCCATCGCCCAAGGTGCCGGGCCTCGATGGACGCAAGATGTCCAAGTCCTACGGCAACACCATTGGACTGACCGAAGATCCGGCTTCCATCGAGAAGAAGATGAAGGCCATGACCACCGATCCGGCACGCGTGCGCCGCACCGATCCGGGCAATCCGGAGCGGTGCCCGGTGTGGGACCTGCACAAGATCTACTCCTCCGACGAGACCCGCGCCTGGGTGTGGGAGGGCTGCACCACCGCCGGCATCGGGTGCCTGGACTGCAAGAAGCCGGTGATCGAGCGCGTCTGCGCCGACGCGGCGGCCATGCGCGAGCGCGCTGCTCCCTACCAGGACAATCCCGGCCGCGTGCGCGAGATCCTCGACGCGGGCGCAAAGCGCGCCAACGCCACCGCCGGCGACACCATGCAGGTGGTGCGCAAGGCGATGAACCTGCTGCCTGCCCGAGCGGCCTCGTGAACCTCCAGGTGGCCCAGAAGGAGGGCGAGCAGGTGGAAATGCCCTTTGCGATGGTGCTGGGCGAGCCGCTCACCGAGCTGCCGCGCGACCTGTACATCCCGCCGCAGGCCATGGAGGTGTTCCTCGACGCCTTCGAGGGACCGCTGGACCTGCTGCTGTACCTGATCCGCCGGCAGAACCTGAACATCCTCGACATCCCCATCGCCGAGATCACCCGCCAGTACATGGAGTACATCGATGTGATGGGCGAGCTGCAGCTGGACCTGGCCGGGGAGTACCTGGTGATGGCCGCCACGCTGGCCGAAATCAAGTCGCGCATGCTGCTGCCGCGCGCGGCGCTGCCGGGCGAGGAAGTGGAAGGTGACCCGCGCGCGGAGCTGGTGCGCCGCCTGCAGGAATACGAGCGCTTCAAGCAGGCCGCGCAGGACCTGGATGTGGTGCCGCGGCTGGAGCGCGACCACTACCTGGCCTCGGCGGAGTTCTCCGCGCGCAGTGTGGTCAAGGTGCTGCCGGACATCACGCTCAAGGAGCTGCTGCTGGCCTTCAAGGACGTGGCCGTGCGCGCCGAGATGTTCGCGCACCACCATATCCAGCGCGAGCCGCTGTCGGTGCGGGCGCGCATGAGCGACGTGCTGGCCAACCTTGCGCCCGGCAAGTTCACCGACTTTCCCAGCCTGTTCCAGGCGCACGAGGGACGCATGGGCGTGGCGGTGACCTTCATTGCCGTGCTGGAGCTCAAGCGCGAGGGCCTGATCGAGATCGTGCAGAACGAGGCCTTCGCGCCCATCCACGTGACTGCAGCCGATCCGGCGCGCTTCGCGCGCGTGATCGAAGGGGAGGCGGAGGAAGTGGCCGACCTGGATGGCAGGTTGCTGGCCGAGTCCATCGCCGAGCACGGGGCGGATGCGGCGCATGATGATGCGCATGACGATGTCGAAGACACGGAAACGCAAGAATGAATACCGAATATACGCGCAAGGTGCTGGAGGCCGCGCTGCTGGCCGCGGGCCGCACACTGTCCCTTGCCGAGCTGGCCCAGCTGTTCGACGAGGTGGACCGCCCCGGCAATGACCAGCTGCGCGCGGCGCTGGAGGAACTGGGCGCCTCATGGAGCGAGCGCGCGGTTGAACTGAAGGAGACTGCCCTGGGCTTTCGCGTGCAGGTGCGCCGCGAATACGCCGAGCAGGTTTCACGGCTGTGGCCCGAACGCCCGCCACGCTACTCGCGTGCGCTGTTGGAAACGCTGGCCATCATCGCCTACCGCCAGCCGCTGACCCGCGGCGAGATCGAGGGCGTGCGTGGCGTGGCGGTGAATCCCAACATCGTCCGCACGCTGTTCGAACGCAACTGGATCCGCGTGGTGGGCCACCGTGAGGTGCCGGGTCGTCCGGAACTGCTGGGCACCACGCGCGACTTCCTCGACTATTTCGGCCTGAAGACGCTCGACCAGCTGCCGACACTGGCGCAGCTCAAATCGCTGGAAGAGCTGGATCCGCAGCTGGCCCTGCCAGAGCCCGTAGGTGCGACAGCGCTGCCGCCGCCGGAGAGTGTGGGAGAATCCGGCGATGACGAGGCCGAGGAAGAGCAAACCGCAGTCGGGTCCGCAGAACCGGACGCAGCCGGCAGCTGAGCAGGGTGCTGCGCCCGAGCGGGTGCAGAAGATCCTGGCCCGCGCAGGCCTGGCCTCGCGCCGTGACGCCGAGGAGTGGATCCGCGCTGGCCGGGTCTCCGTGAATGGCGAGACGGCCACCCTGGGTACGCGGGCACGGGGCAGTGACAAGGTGCGCCTGGACGGCCGGCTGATCCACCAGGCGCCGGCACGCCGCGCTGCCACCTGGGTCTGTCATCGCTCACCGGGCGAAAACCTGCTGCCGCCGCGCGAAGACGGCGAGGCCGAGGCTGGCGAACCTGACGCACGCGACGCCATGTCGCAGCGACTGTCGCGACGCGTGGGCCGCAGGCACATCGCAATCAGTCCCATGCCCAAGGGTGACGGAGGGCTGGAACTGCTCACCTCCGATGGCGAACTGGCGGCAAAGCTGCAGCGCGCGGTGCGCGGGTTGCAGGTGGAGTTCAGCCTGCGCGTGCGCGGCGAGCTGACGCCGGCGCAGGTCGAGGGCGTACTGGCAGGGGAACTGGTCAATGGTGCCCGCCTGCAGGTGCTGGAGTGCGAAGGCACGGGCGGCGAGGGCGCCAACCGCTGGTATCGCCTCATCACCACCGGTGCCAACGGCCGCGAGCTGCGCGACCTGCTGGAGCAGCAGCAGGTGTCGGTGAGCCGGCTGTTGCGCGTGGCGCTGGGCGGACTGCGGCTGGAGCGCACGCTCACGCGTGGCCAGGCCCGCCAGCTGGCGGAGGCCGAAATCACCCAGTTGCTTGCCGCACCGCCCTCCGTGGCAGACTGAGGCAGATCCGGAGGCAGACATGGCGACGGGGAACCGAGGACCAGGGCCCGGGCTGGGCGGCACGCGCCGCGGTGTCCTTGCGGGTGCGGCTGCCGGCATCGGCAGCCTGCTGGTGCCGAAGGGGATCATCTCCACTGCAACGGCCGCACAACCAGACCAAGGCGCGCTCGTGGTGCCGCCGTGGGATGACGTTCCCGTCTGCACGCCCAGTCCCACCGATCGCGCCGGCCAGGGTCCCTTCTTCATCCACGATGGCGAGCGCGAGGATGACGTCAGCCTCTACCGGCAGGACATCCGCGGCCGCTACGACCCAAGTGCCGAGCCCGGCACTGAACTGCAGCTGCACCTGCGGGTGCTCTCCGCCGCCGACCAGCAGTGCAGCGCCGCGCCGCTGCGCGACGTGGAGATCTATGTGTGGCACTGCGATGCGCAGGGCTTCTACAGCGGCTTCGGTGAACCCGGTGAGCAGACCCCCGATGAGGTGTACCGCTTCCGCCCCAACCACAACGACCTGGACAACAACACCCGCTTCTGTCGTGGTGCCGGTGTGAGTGATGCCGGCGGCGTGGTGTCTTTCCGCACCATCTTTCCCGGCTGGTACAACGGCCGTGACATCCACATCCACGTGATGGTGCTCAAGCGCGGTTCGGCACCGCTGGGCCGCGCCCGGTACCGCGGCGGTGATCACCTCTACACCACGCAGCTGTATTTCGAGCCGGAACTGATCGATCGCGTGCACAAGGCTGCCGAACCCTACCGGCGCCGCACGGCACTGCCCGCCTATGCGGGGCTCATCCTCGGCGATGAGCGCGGGGCCAGCGGGCTGCGCATGAAGGCGAGCTTCGGCAGCGGCATTGCCGTGGCGCAGATGCAGCTGATGATCGATCCCTCACAGAGCCGGGTTTAGGCGCAACCATCCGGAATTCCGTGATCGGCATCACTGCGCGATCAGGCCTGAGCCGTTGGGATGTCCCCTGGTGGGCCACCCCTGGGTAGCCCCGCCGACTGCGGACCGCGATGTGGGATGCCCATGGAACAGTTGCAGAAAAGGCCCATCCGGCTGCTGGTTGTCGAGGACACCAGGGCGGATGCGGAACGCGCCGCGCACCAGTTCACCCGCGCCGGCGTGCCATGGGAGCTGCGTCGGGTGGAGACCGCTGAGGCGCTGCGGTCCGCGCTGGCGGAATTCTCGCCCACCCTGATCCTCTCGGATTTCACGCTGCCCCGGTTCGACGGCATGTCGGCGCTGGAGATCTGCCGCGAGCAGGCGCCCGATGTGCCTTTCATATTTCTCTCCGGCACCATCGGCGAGGAGCGGGCGATCAGCGCGCTGAAGGCCGGCGCCGCCGACTATGTGCTGAAGGAAAACATGGCGCGCCTGGTGCCGGCCGCGCAGCGCGCCATCAGCGATGCCGCGGCCCGCGACGAAAAGCGGCGCCAGCAGACGCAGTGGCCGCGGTGGCAGGGGCCGAAGCAGGCAGTGCAACTCTCAAAGCCCTGGCTGCCGGCGGAATGGACGCGGAGGCGATCGCGAAACTGGAGCGCGGCGCGCAGGGCGCCATGGCCAATGCCGCCGGCATGGTCAGTCGCGTGCTGGCCACTGGCAACGAGTGCATCTGCAACGACACCGCCGACCTCGACAGTGGGGAACGTTTCGGATCGCTGCTGCTGGACAATGGTTTGCGCTCGGTGGTGACGCTGCCCCTGACCGTGGACGGCAGGACCACCGCCGTGCTGCTGCTTGCGGCGCGTGAGTCCGGGCTGCTGGGTGAGGAAGAACTGGACATGCTGCGGGACCTCGCCCGCAGCCTTTCATTCGGGTTGCAGTACGTGCAGCGCGACGTCCATTCGCGTTTCCTGTCGCATTTCCATCCGCAGACGGGCCTGGCGCGCCGTTCCCTGTTCTGCGACCGGCTGCGTGAGCGCATTGCTGCGGATCCTGCCCGGGGCGCGGCGCCTGGCCGTGGTGGTGATCGACGTGCGCAAGCTCGGCGCCATCAATGATGCCTTCGGCCGCCATACCGGCGACCTGCTGCTGCGGCAGGTCGGGGAGACCCTGAAGCGCTCCGGCCAGGGTGTGGAACAGCCAGGTCATTTCGGCAGCGGCGCATTCGCGCTGGTGCTGGAACTGGAGGGGCCCACTCCCCCCGAACTGGTCGTGCAGCGGCAGCTGCAGTTGCTGTTCGGCCGGCCATTTGACGTGGAAAGCCACAGCATTCCGCTGTCTGTGCGCGCAGGCTGCGCGCTGTACCCGGACGACGGCGCCGATGCAGCCCTGCTGGTACAGAACGCGGAGACGGCACTGCAGGTGGCGCGCGCCGGTGGCGTGGAATTCGCGCGTTTTGATCCGGCGGCCAGGCTGCAGAGCGTGGACCAGCTGGCGATGGAGCACCGACTCCGGCACGCGCTGGAGAATGGCCAGTTCGAGCTGCACTACCAGCCCAAGGTGAATGTGGTCACGCGGCGCATCCAGGGTGCGGAGGCGCTGCTGCGCTGGCGCTGTCCTGAGGAGGGACTGCTGGCGCCGGCATCCTTCCTGCCGGTGCTGGAGTCCAGCGGCCTGATCCTCACCGTCGGCGACTGGGTGGTGAAACAGGCCGTGGCGGACTGCCGCCGCTGGATGGACGACGGGGTGCCGACGGTGCGCGTGGCCGTGAACATCGCCCCGGCGCAGCTGCGGCAGGTGGATTTCGAGGAGCGCTTCCTCCGGCAGCTGCAGGGATGGGCCGGCCGTATCTACGGGCTGGACATCGAGATCACCGAAGGCGTGCTGCAGGCTGATTGCCAGTCGGAGATCCGCAAGCTGGAGCGGCTGCGTGCGGCCGGCATCCGCATCGCCATAGACGACTTCGGAACCGGGTACTCCTCGCTGAGCCGCCTGGCACACCTGCCCGTGGACACGCTGAAGATCGACCGCTCCTTCGTGGCGGAGGCCGTGGGGAATCCGGCCGGTGCCGCTGTGGTGCGCACCGTGGTGAGCCTGGCGCGGGCCTTCAACATGACCAGCGTGGCCGAAGGCGTGGAGCGGCAGGAGGAGCTGGACCTGCTGTGGCAGCTGGGCTGCGACCAGTCGCAGGGACACTTGCACAGCATGGCGCTGCCGCCAGATGAATTCGCCACGCTGCTGCGCCAGGGCAAGGGCGTGCTGGTGCAGCCTCCGGCCGAGGAAGACCAGGACGCCTGGGGCGCAGCGGCTACTGGGAGTTGAGCGCCTGGCCGGTGATGCCGGCGCCCTGTGGTCCGAGCAGCCTGATGAAGGGATCCACCAGGGTCTCTGGCAGCGGCAGGGTGTTGATGTCTTCGGAAGGGTAGGCCTGGCGGCGCATCACGGTGCGCGCGCGGCCGGGATTCACTGTGTTCACGCGGATGTGCGAGTTGCCCTGCAGTTCGTCTGCCAGCACCTGCGAGAAGCCTTCGATCGCGGCCTTCGAGACCGCATAGGCTCCCCAGTAGGCGCGGCCACGCCGGCCCACGCTGCTGGAAGTGAAGATCACCGATGCATCTTCGGACTTGCGCAGCGCCGGCAGCAGCACCTGCGTGAGCGCAAAGGCTGCCGTGAGGTTCACGTGCATCACGCGGCACCAGGTGGGCACGTCGTACTGGTCGATGGGTGTGAGCGTGCCGAGCAGCGCCGCGCAGTGCACCAGTCCGTCGAGCCTGCCGAAACGTTGTTCGACGGCGTCGGCAACGGCGTCATAGTCCGCGGCAAGCGCTTTTTCGAGGTCGAGCGGGGCCATCAGCGCGCGGCCGGAGGCTACCTGCTCGCACTCGGCATGCAGCGCCTTCAACTTGCTGGTGTTGCGGCCGATGAGGATGACTTCTGCGCCCTCGCGCAGGCAGGCCAGTGCCAGTGCGCGGCCGATGCCACCGGTGGCCCCGGTGATGGCGATGACTCGACCTGCGAGCCCGCTCACAGGCGGCCATCCAGCCAGTCGATGATCTGCACCGGTGTGTCTATCAGCGCATCCGGCTGCCAGCCCTCCGGATCATCCGCCGGCCCGAGGTAGCCGTAGCGCGCCACCAGCACCGGCATGCCGGCAGCGCGCGCGGCCTGCACGTCGCGTTCGGCATCGCCCACATACAGGCATTGCGGGGCGGGAATCGAAAGGCGCGCCGCAGCCAGCAGCAGTGGTGCCGGATGCGGTTTGCGCTCGGGCAGCGTATCGCCGGACACGACGCAACCGGCTTCAGCGGCCAGCCCGAGTTCAAGGAGCAGAGGATCGGTGAGGAATCCAGGCTTGTTGGTGACGATGCCCCAGGCAAGCTTGCGCGCGGCCAGTGTGTCGAGCACCTGGCGGAAACCCGCGAACAGCTGCGTGCCGACAGCCAGCTGCTGCCCGTAGAGCTCCAGCAGGCGCAGCCGCAGGGTTTCCAGTGCCTGTCCGGAAAGATCCGGGAAACCCAGCCGGATCAGGCCGGCGGAACCATGCGACACCTGCGTGCGGGCCTGGGCGTAGGGCAGGGCATCGCGCCCCTGCTCGCGGCGCACCTGGTTGAGCACGCGGATGAGGTCCGGCGCGGTATCGAGCAGCGTGCCGTCCAGGTCGAACAGCACGGCGCGGATGGAACGGTTGGTCAATGGCGATCCAGGAAGGGCGATCAGGGCCCGGCGGGCGCGAGATGCGCGATGTAGTTCACCGATACGTCGCTGTTGAGGTCGCAGCGATCGCGGAACGGGTCGTAATGCAGGCCGGCGGTATGCACCAGTGAGAGGTGTGCACGGCGCGCCCAGCCGGCCAGCTCTGCCGGCCGGATGAAACGCTCATGCTCATGCGTGCCCCGCGGCAACAGTCGCAGCACATATTCCGCACCCACGATGGCGAGCAGGAAGGAGCGGATGTTGCGATTGAGGGTAGAGACAAAAACCGCGCCACCTGGCCGCACCAGGCGCGCGAGTACATCGAGGAAGGCTGCCGGCTCGGCGACGTGCTCGAGCATTTCCATGCAGCAGACCACGTCCCAGGAATGGGGCTGGCGCAGCGCCAGTTCGGCCGCGTCCTGCACGCGGTAGTCGATGGTGAGCCCGGATGCGGCAGCGTGCAGCTGCGCGGTCTGGATCATCGCCGGTGCCATGTCGATGGCGGTGACGGCGGCGCCGCGGCGGGTGAGGTCTTCAGCGAGCAGCCCGCCGCCGCAACCCACGTCGAGCACCTGCGCCCCGGCGAGCGGCGCGCGTGCGGCCACGTAACCGGCGCGCACGGGGTTGAGGCGATGCAGGGGTTTGAACTCGCCCTCGCTGTCCCAGAAGCGGTGTGCCAGTGCTTCGAACTTGGCGATTTCCGCCGGATCGGCGCTGCTTGCGGGAGAGGTGCTCACGGCCCGGGATTATAGCCGCGGGAGGCAGTGCAGGGGCAGCTTAAACAGGGCTGCTGTGGTAACATTTGGCGTTTGAAAAGGCCCTTTCGCACGGGTCCGGAAAGACGCCACGAATGACTGAAATCGCACGCGAAATCCTGCCGGTCAATCTCGAAGACGAGATGCGTCAGTCCTATCTCGATTACGCGATGAGCGTGATCGTCGGGCGTGCACTGCCAGACGTGCGTGATGGCCTCAAGCCCGTGCACCGCCGCGTGCTGTTCGCCATGCGCGAGCTGGGCAACGAGTGGAACAAGCCCTACAAGAAATCCGCCCGCGTGGTGGGTGACGTGATCGGCAAGTACCATCCGCACGGCGATTCGGCGGTGTATGACGCCATCGTGCGCATGGCGCAGCCCTTCTCGATGCGCTACATGCTGGCCGACGGCCAGGGCAACTTCGGTTCGGTCGATGGCGACATGCCTGCGGCCATGCGTTACACCGAAGTGCGCATGTCGCGCATCGCGCACGAGCTGCTGGCCGACATCGACAAGGAAACCGTCGACTTCGTCCCCAACTACGATGAATCCGAGCAGGAGCCGGCAGTGCTGCCGGCCCGCATCCCGAACCTGCTGATCAATGGCTCCTCGGGCATCGCGGTGGGCATGGCCACCAACATTCCGCCGCACAACCTCACCGAGGTGATCAATGCGCTGCTGGCGGTGATCGATGACCCGGCCGTGCCGCTGGTGCAGCTGATGCAGCACCTGCCAGGGCCTGATTTTCCCACCGCCGGCATCATCAACGGCGCCGCGGAGATCGTCACCGCCTACAAGACCGGGCGCGGGCGACTGTCGCTGCGCGGCCGCACGCACTTCGAGGACGTGGGCAAGGGTGAGCGCCAGGCCATCATCGTCACCGAGCTGCCCTACCAGGTGAACAAGGCGCGCCTCATCGAGCGCATCGCCGACCTGGTGCGCGAGAAGCAGATCGAGGGCATCGCCAGCGACGGCCTGCGCGACGAGTCCGACAAGGACGGCATGCGCATCGTCATCGAGCTCAAGCGCGGCGAGGTGGCCGAGGTCGTCCTCAACAACCTCTACGCACAGACACCGCTCGAGACGGTGTTCGGCATCAACACGGTGGCCCTGATCGACGGCCAGCCGCGGCTGTGCTCGCTGCGCGACCTGCTCGATGCCTTCATCCGCCATCGGCGCGAGGTGGTCACGCGGCGCACGGTGTACGACCTGCGCAGGGCGCGCGAGCGCGCCCACATCCTCGAGGGCCTGGCGGTGGCGCTGGCCAACATCGACGAGGTGATCGCGCTGATCAAGGCCTCCCCGGGCCTGGCCGAGGCGCGTGTCGCCCTGATGGGGCGGGAATGGGCCGCCGGCTCCGTGCCGAAGATGCTTGAGCGCGCTGGCGCAATCAACTCGCGGCCCGACGGGCTCGAAGCGGCCTTCGGCCTGCAGAACGGGGTGTACCGTTTGAGCGAGGCGCAGGCCAATGCCATCCTCGAGATGCGCCTGTCGCGCCTCACCGGGCTCGAGCAGGACAAGATCCTGGCCGAATACGGCGAGCTGCTGGGGCTCATCGTCGACCTGTCCGACATCCTCGCCCGCCCCGAACGCCTCACGCAGGTGGTGCGCGACGAGCTGATCGAGATCCGCGAGCAGTTCGGCGATGCGCGCCGCACCGAGATCTCGATGGATCACCTGAACCTGCGCACCGAAGACCTGATCGAGCCGCAGGACGTGGTGGTGACGTTCTCGCATGCCGGTTATGCCAAGAGCCAGCCGGTGTCCGACTACCAGGCGCAGCGCCGCGGCGGTCGTGGCCGCAGCGCGGCGACCACCAAGGACGAAGACTTCATCGAAAAGCTGTTCGTGGCCCACACGCACGACACGCTGCTGTGTTTCTCCAATCGCGGCCAGGTCTACTGGCTGCGGGTTTTCGAGCTGCCGCAGGCCGGGCGCGCCTCGCGCGGCAAGCCCATGGTGAACCTGCTGCCGCTGGCCGAGGGCGAGAAGATCACCGCCGTGCTGCCCATCAAGCAGTACGACGACGGTCATTTCGTGTTCATGGCCACCAAGAGCGGCACCGTGAAGAAGACGCCACTGTCGGCGTATTCCCGGCCGCGCGCCAGCGGCATCATCGCCGTTGACCTGCGCGACGACGACCAGCTGGTGGGCGTGCAGCTCACCGATGGCACGCGCGACATCATGTTGTTCACCAGCGGCGGCAAGGCCATCCGCTTCAACGAAGAGGAAGTGCGGCCCATGGGTCGCGATTCCACCGGCGTGCGCGGCGTGAAGCTGGCCGAGGGCCAGGTACTGATCTCGCTGATCGTGGTCAGTGAGGGGCTCATCCTCACGGCCTCCGCCAATGGCTACGGCAAGCTCACTCCGCTCGATGACTTTCCGCAGCACGGCCGCGGCGGGCAGGGCGTGATCGCGCTGCAGACCAGCGAGCGCAATGGCGAGACGGTGGCGGCATTGCAGGTGCTGCAGGACCAGGAGCTGATGATGATCAGCTCCAACGGCACACTGGTGCGTACGCCCGTGGCCGATGTGTCGGTGCAGGGACGCAACACGCAGGGCGTGCGGCTGATACGCCTGGATGCCGGAGACCGGCTCACGGGCGTGGAGGGCGTGGGCAGCCTGGGTGATGAGGGCGATGTCCCGCCTGTCGACGACGAGTCCCCGCCTGCGGAAGGCGCCGGCTCAGGCGCTTCAGACTCCGAGCAGCTCCAGCCCGGTTGATCCTGTGGATGCGGTGGGGTGTTTCTTGCAGCTTGCTTGTTTAATGAGAATCATTATCATTGGCATCCGCAACTACAAGTACAACGCTGCAGGAGCTTTCACCACATGTCGATCAAGAGCCGCAAGCGGCCGGTTGTCCGGGCCGCCCACCACCATGTTGAATCCCGCGCCCTCGGGCTGATGCTGGCGTTGCCAGGGCTGGCCCTGGCTGCCCAGCCGCAGGCGGCGGAAGACGCCCAGGGGCAGGAACGGGTGCTCAGGGGCGTGGTGGTCGCGGGGGAAGTGGAGGATGGCTACCGGGCCGAAAGCGCATCGCCCAAGTTCACCCAGCCGCTGCTGGACACCCCGCAGACCGTCACCGTGATTACCAAGGAGCTGCTGGAC
Organism: Pseudomonadota bacterium; assembly: GCA_030852845.1. Lineage (GTDB taxonomy): Bacteria > Pseudomonadota > Gammaproteobacteria > Steroidobacterales > Steroidobacteraceae > ZC4RG30. The sequence goes on along the minus strand of JALYWF010000148.1, from coordinate 4,015 downwards.
GACCAGGGCGTGGGTTCGCTGGCGGAGGCCCTGCGCAACACGCCGGGCATCACCTTCACGCTGGGCGAGAACGGCAACACCACCGCCGGTGACTCCATCAGCATGCGCGGCTTCGACACCTCGGGCAGCATTTTCCTGGACGGCATCCGTGACCTGGGCGCCATTGCGCGTGACACGTTCAACGTGGAGCAGATCGAGATCGTGAAGGGGCCTTCCGGATCCGACATCGGCCGCGGCTCCCCCACCGGTTACATCAACCAGTCGACGAAGCAGCCCACGCTGGAGGATGCGGCTTCCACGTCCCTGGCGCTGGGCACGGACAACCGCCTGCGCTTCGAGGGTGATGTGAACCAGACTCTGGGTGCCTTCGACGGCGCTGCCGTGCGACTGAACCTGATGTATGACGGTGGCGACAAGCCGGGCCGCGACGTGGCGGACAGCCGTCGCTGGGGCATCGCGCCTTCGTTCGCGTTGGGCCTGGGTGGCAGCACGCGCGCATATTTCAATTACCTGTTCATCAAGCAGATCAACACGCCGGATGGCGGCCTGCCGACGATCGGGCTGGATGGCTACAACTACGTCAGCAATGTCTCGGTGACGAGCTCCACGCCCGAACAGGTGCTGAACCTTGCAAATTTCAACGAGCAGGTCACGGACATGGTCGCCGCGGCCGGCCTCGGTGCCGTCGACCGCAGCAACTTCTACGGTTCGCGCGACGACTTCGAGCATGTGCGCGCCAACATGTTCACGGCGATGTTCGAGCACGACATCACGGCCCGTACCACGCTGCGCAATACCTCCCGCTACGGCCGCTACACGTTGCGCCGGGAGATTACCGGGGTCAATGCGCTGCAGAACCTGTACTTCGGCACTCCCGCGGAGGCTGCCTCCGCTACGCCGCCCCCGCTGAACACGGACGCATCGACGTGGAGGCTGCAGCGCAATCACCAGCGGCGCGATGAGGTCAACGAGCTGATGACCAACCAGACCAACCTGCGCACCTCGCTGGCTACCGGCGGCATCGAGCATTCGGTGAGCGTGGGTGCCGAGTTCATCTACGAGCGCCACCAGCTTCATCCCGCGCTGGCGTCGAATACGCTGTCGAATGCCGATATCTACACTCCGAGCACCGCTGACGCCTTCACCACCTTCAGCCGCAGTGGAGCCAGTTCCGAGGGCAAGACCCTGACCGCCGCCGTGTATGCCTTCGACAACCTGCTGCTGTCGGAAAAATGGAGCGTGAACCTCGGCCTGCGTTTCGATCGCTATCGCACGGAATCCACTGTGGTCCCGGCGCCCGCCACGCCGCCGACCGCATCAAGTTACCTTGCGGGCAGTGGCAGCCTGTTCACGGGCAAGATCGGGCTGGTGTTCAAGCCAGTGGAGTACGGCACCGTGTACGCGGCCTTCGCCAACTCGGAACTGCCGCCGGGCGGCCAGCCCCAAAGTGCCGGCACCAATCCGAACTTCTCGCTGGGTGGCACCGCGTCCACGAACAACCCCAACGTCGAGCCACAGGAGGCCCGCAACGTCGAGGTGGGCACCAAGTGGGAACTGTTCGACAACCGCCTGTCGCTGTCGGCCGCGGCCTTCGACACGCGCAACAAGAACGACGTGATCGGCACGCAGGATCCGATCACGGGTGAATACCCGCAGTCCGGCGAGCGCAAGGTGCAGGGTGTCGAGCTGGCCGTTGCAGGGTCCATCACTCCGGACTGGCTGGTGAGCGCGGGCATCGCCTCGATGAAGACCAGGGTAGTGCAGGGCACTGCCACCAATACGGGAGCCCAGCTGCAGTTCTCGCCGAAGCTGACCTTCACTTCGTGGACGACCTATACACTGCCGATGGGACTGAAGATCGGTGGCGGGGCGCGTTATGTGGATTCCTCCTTCCGCAATGGCAATGCCACGCAGGCAACGGTGTCGAACCTGGCGAAAAGCCCCAGTTATTGGGTGGTGGACGTGATGGCCGGCTACGACGTCAACGAGCGGGTCTCGCTGCAGCTGAACGTGCAGAACCTCACCGACGAGTTCTACCTGGCCAGCCTGAACAACGGCGGATCGCGCTACACGCTGGGCACCCCGCGAACCTTCCTGCTTACCGGCCGGGTGCAGTTCTAGGGCGCTGCCCAGATGATGCTGCATATCCCCACCGTGCTGACCGCGGCAGAAGTGCGCGACTTCCGCGGCCAGCTGGATGTCGCCCAGTGGTCCGACGGCCGTGCCACGGTGGGGGCGCAGGGCGCACAGGTGAAACACAACCAGCAGCTGGATCCCGCGCTGCCGGTGGCGCAGTCGTTGAGTCGCCGCATCCTGGAGCGGCTGCAGGGGCACTCGCAGTTCTTTTCGGCTGCGCTGCCGCTGCGCATCCTGCCGCCGCTGTTCAACCGCTACGCGGGAGGAGGCCAGTATGGCCTGCACGTGGATGGCGCGGTGATGAACCAGCGCGACACGCGCCTGCCGCTGCGCAGCGATGTGTCGGCCACGCTGTTCCTCTGCGATCCGGATGAATATGACGGCGGCGAGCTGGTGGTGAAAGACACCTACGGCGAGCACGAAGCGAAGCTGCCTGCCGGTGACCTGCTGCTCTATCCCTCCACCAGCCTGCACCAGGTGCTGCCGGTCACGCGCGGCGCACGGGTCTGCGCCTTCTTCTGGGTGCAGAGCATGGTGCGCGAGGATTCCCGGCGCACGATGCTGTATGAGCTGGACCAGGCCATCCAGGGGTTGCGGGGCCGGCTGGGCGAGGCCCCTGAGTGCGTGGCGCTGACTGCCCACTACCACAACCTGTTGCGGCTCTGGGCAGAGGTGTGATTGCAAATGAGAGTGAATCTTATTTACAATCCAGCTCATGGGCCTTCTGTCCGCTCCTACCCGGCGTGACCTCCTGACGCGCCGCGGCGGCGCCCTCACCGCCGTGGTCGCAGTACATGTCGTCGCCGTATCGCTGCTGTTGCAGTCGAAGGTGCGTGCCGACGAAGAGGCACCCGGGCAGCCCATCCAGGTGGTCTTTGTGCAGCAGCAGACGCCGCGCGAGGCACCGCCGGTGAGACCGCAGCTGGAAACGCTGCCGGTGGAAGTACACATTCCGCCCGTCACCATCCAGATCGACTACACACCCCCACGCGCCATCACGGCCGCGCCCGCACCCACGCCGCCACCGGCCGCGGCGCCAGTAGTAGTGCACGACAACCAGCCGGTGATGGTCGACATCCAGGAAGTGGACGTGCTGCGCGAGCCTGAGCCGCGCTATCCGCGCGCGGCGCGACAGGCGCGGCTGCAGGGCAAGGTGCTGCTGTGGGTGCAGATCGATGAGGAAGGACGGCCCCGGCAGGTGCGCGTGCACCAGAGCAGTGGCCACGAGCAGCTGGACCGCGAAGGCCGCGAGGCGGTGTCGCGCGCGCTGTTCAAACCCTATAGCCGCAACGGCCGGCCACAGGCGGCCACCTTCCTCTTTCCCGTCGAATTTGTACTTTCCGTCCGAACTGCAAACCGCAACTGAGCTGATGCGGCCATTGCGGGGTTAGCAGCGCAGGCCGCTGCTAGAATGGCCAGCCCCACCCGCAAGGATCAACGTGCGCGTATTCAACTTCGCGGCCGGTCCGGCCACACTCCCGCTGCCGGTGCTCGAACAGGTCCAGGCCGAGCTCATCGACTGGCAGGGCGCGGGCATGTCCGTGATGGAGATCAGCCATCGCAGCAAGGCTTTCCTGCGCGTGGCACAGGAAGCCGTTTCCGACCTGCGCGAGCTGCTTGCCGTGCCGGCCAACTACAAGGTGCTGTTCCTGCAGGGCGGGGCCACCGGGCAGTTCGCGGCCATTCCGATGAACCTCGCCGATGCCGGCGCCACCGTCGATTACGTGAACACCGGTTCCTGGTCGAAGAAGGCCATCGGTGAAGCGAAGCACTTCTGCGCCCGGGTGAACGTGGTGGCAGATGCGGCTGGCCGCTACACGCAGGTGCCGGCTTTCAACTCCTGGCAGCGCAGCCAGGGCGCCGCGTACCTGCACTACAC
>JALYWF010000145.1 GCA_030852845.1 Pseudomonadota bacterium | reverse complement strand
CCATTGCCGCGGCGATGCTGCGGCAGCTGGGCTTCATGCGCATCCGCCTGCTGACCAACAGCCCGCACAAGGTGCGCGAGCTGCGCGCACGCGGCATCGACGTCGAAGAGATGGAATCACTGCTGGCAGCGCCCAACGCGCACAACGAACGCTACCTGCGCACCAAGCGCGAGCGGGCGGGGCACCTGATTCCCGAGCAGGACTCAGGCTGAGGCGCGCTCCAGCTCCTCGGTGAGCTCCAGCCATTCGGCTTCGACTTCCCCGGTTTCCTGCGCGATGCGGGCGCGGCGGGCTGCCACGTCCAGCTGGCGTGCGCGCGCAGCCGGTTCGTAGATCGAGGGATCTGCCAGCTCACGGTCCAGCTCTGCAGCTGCGACGTTGAGTTCCTGCATCTTCTTTTCCACCCGCGCCAGGCGCGAGCGCAGCGAGGAGACGGACTTCTGCTGCGGTTTCGGCGCCTGCTTTGCCTGCACGGGTGCTGCCGCCTGCGCAGGTGCTGCCGGCGCCGACGCTGAACCACCTTTGGACAGCCAGCGCGCGTAATCGTCGAGGTCGCCGTCGAAATCCTGCACCGCGCCGCCGGCCACCAGCAGGAAGCGGTCGGTCACGGTGGAGAGCAGATGGCGATCGTGCGACACCATGATCACCGCGCCGCCGTATTCCTGCAGCGCCATGGCCAGCGCCTGGCGCATCTCCAGGTCAAGGTGGTTGGTGGGCTCGTCGAGCAGCAGCAGGTTGGGCTTTGGATAAGCCACCATGGCCAGGGCGAGCCGCGCCTTCTCGCCGCCCGAGAAAGGTCCCACCGGCTCGAATACACGATCGCCGCGGAAGCCGAAAGTGGCCAGGTAATTGCGCTGCTCCTGCTCGCTGGGCCGCTGGCCCAGTTTCTGCGCGAGGCGCTGCAGATGCAGCAGCGCAGATGCAGCCGGGTCCAGCTGCTCCAGCTGGTGCTGCGCGAAGTAACCCACCGACAGGTCGCGTGCATCGTCACGGGTGCCGCCGCGCGGGGCCAGTTCGCCGGCCAGCAGCTTGATCAAGGTGGACTTGCCCGCGCCATTGCGTCCCAGCAGCGAGATGCGATCGCCCGGATACACGGTGAGGCTCACGCCACTGAGCAGCACTTTGTCGCCATACCCTGCGGATTGCTGGTGAATGGCCAGCAAAGGGCGCGGCAGCTTCAGCGGCTCGGCAAAGCTGAACTGGAAGGGTGAGTCCACATGCGCTGGCGCGATGCGCTGCATGCGCTCCAGTGCCTTGATGCGGCTCTGTGCCTGGCGCGCCTTGCTGGCCTTGGCACGGAAGCGGCGCACGAAATCTTCCATGTGCGCGATCTCGCGCTGCTGCCTGACATACAGCGCGGACTGCTGCGCCAGCATGGCGGCGCGGGTGTCTTCGAAATCGGTGTAGTTGCCCGAATAGACGGTGGCCTTCTGCTGTTCGATGTTCACGATGCGGTTGACCACGCGGTCGAGGAACTCGCGGTCGTGCGCGATCAGCAGCAGCGTGCCCTGGTAATCCTTCAGCCAGCCTTCCAGCCAGACGATGGCGTCGAGGTCCAGGTGGTTGGTGGGCTCGTCCAGCAGCAGCAGGTCGGAGCGGCACATCAGTGCCCGCGCCACGTTGAGCCGCACGCGCCAGCCACCGGAGAATTCGCGCACGCCGCGCGTTTCATCCACCGTGGCGAATCCCAGGCCGTGCATCAGTTGCGCGGCGCGCGCGCGGGCGTCGTAGCCGCCGATGCCCGCATAACGCGTGTAGAGGTTGGCCAGGCGCGTGCCGTCCGCATGCGAGGCCTCGGCTGTGGCGATCTCGGCCTCCAGCTGGCGCAGTTCCTCGTCGCCGTCGAGCACGAATTCGATGGCGTGGCGTTCGCTGGCCTCCAGCTCCTGCGCCACATGGGCCATGGCCAGGTTCGATGGCATCTCGAAATGCCCCTCGTCCGGCTGCAGCTCGCCGCGCACCAGCGCCAGCAGGCTCGACTTGCCGCTGCCGTTCTCGCCGGTGATGCCGACCTTTTCGCCCCGGAAAAGGCTGAAACTGGCCTCCGCGAAGAGTACGCGCGGGCCGCGGCGCAGGGTGACGGCGTCGAATTTCAGCATGCGGAACGTGGCTGCCGGTGGAACATTGGGGCGCGAAGCTTAGAGGTAGAATGCCGGCATGAAAACCGCATTCCGCATCCGGGCCCTGGCCGCACTGGCGCTGGGCCTGGCGCTCTCCGCGGCTGCTGTCGCCGAGGTCAAGGCCAGCGGCGGCTGGGCCCGCGCCACAACGCCCGGCGCGAAGACCGCCGCCGGCTACCTCACCTTCACCAATTCAGGTGAAGAGGAGCGCAGCCTGCTGAAGATCATTTCGCCCGTGAGCGATGAGGTGACCCTGCATCGCACCAGCATCGACGAGAAGGGCATGACCCGCATGTGGCCCATGGCCAAGCTGGTGCTGGAGCCGGGCGAAACCCTGCGGCTGGAGCCGTCCGGAATCCACGTGATGTTCGGGAAGCTGAAGACGGCGCTGGTGGCAGGGCAGAAGGTTCCGCTGACCATCAAGTTCGACGGCGGCGAGCCGGAATTCACGGTGATGCTTGAGGTGATGCCCCTGACGACCGTCGAGGGTCCGGCACGCCACTGACCAGTGGCGGGGCGGGTTGGCAGGTCAACCTCCGGCGCGTTTTGCGTCGTATCCCAGCCGGATGAGCTCGGCGACCAGCCGGTCCCGGTGTTCGCCCTGGATTTCGATGCGATCTTCGCGGGCAGCACCCCCGGCCCCGCAGGAACGCTTCAGCTGTGCCGCCAGCGCCTCGAGGGCCTCGCCCCTCAGCGGCAGGCCGGTTATGACCGTGACCCCCTTGCCGCCGCGTCCGGCCGTTTCGCGGGCGACCCGTATCTTGGGTGGCCCGGCGCTGGCGGGCCTGGCCGCCGGCTGCCGGACAGGCTTCTCCATCACCACGCCGCGGTAGGTATGCACGGTTTTCATGTCGGACGCTGCGCTGCAGAAATATGGGCCGGAAAGCGCGCTATGATGCCAGCTCGCATGGAAATTCCGCACCCCTAGATGCGCGCAGCCGCGGTCATCTTCGGCCTCATTGTCCTGAATGGATTGTTCGCCTCAGCCGAGCTGGCGCTGGTCTCCGCGCGCCGCTCGCGGCTGAAGGCGCTGGCCGAGGGTGGCCACCGTGGCGCGCGGGCAGCGCTGAACCTGCTCTCCGATCCCACGCGGCTGCTGTCCTCCGTGCAGGTGGGCATCACGCTGGTGGGCATCCTCACCGGCCTGTACAGCGGCGCCGCCTACTCGGCCAGGCTCGCCGCCTGGCTCATCGGGCTGGAACCACGCCTCGCGCCCTACGCGGAAGGACTGGCCTCCGGCCTCATCGTGGTGGTGATGACCTACTTCTCCATTGTGCTGGGCGAGCTCGTGCCCAAGCGCCTGGCGCTCACCTATGCCGACCGCTGGGCGGTGGTGGTGGCCCTTCCCATGCAGTTCATCGCGCGTTTCGGCGCCCCGGTGGTGTGGCTGCTGCAGCGTTCCACCGACGCGATGCTGAAGGTGCTGCCGAAGGAAACCCGCCAGTCCGAAGTCACCGACGATGACGTGCGCGCGCTCGCCACCGAGGGCATGCAGAGCGGGGCGCTGCATCGGCATGAGGCGGAGATGATCGACTCGGTGCTGCGCCTGGCCGATCGCAGCATCGGTTCGATCATGGTGCCGCGTGGGGACATCCTCTGGCTGGACGCCAACGAGCCCGTGGCCACGCTGTGGGATGAGGCGCGGCGCAGCGGGCACGCGCGCTTCCTGCTGTGCCGTGGCGAGCTGGAGCAACTGCTGGGTGTAGTGTCGCTGGCGAACCTGGGCGAGGCGCTGCGCCGTGGGCAGCTGGACCTCGACGCCGACGTGCAGGCGCCGCTGCACGTGCCGGAGAGCATCTCGGTGTTCAAGCTGCTGGAAACCTTCCGCCGCTCCAGCGTGCACCTGGGCGTGGTGACGAACGAATACGGCGGCATCGAAGGCCTGGTGACACCGGCCGACATCCTCAAGGCCATTGCTGGTGACCTGCCAGACATGGGCAGCCGCGACACCGCAGGTGCGCAGCAGCGCGAGGATGGCAGCTGGCTGATCGACGGGCATCTTTCGATACACGAGGCCGAGCGCGCGCTGAGCCGCAAGGATCTGGCGCGTGGCGACAACTACAACACCATGGCGGGATTTGTGCTCTGGCACCTGGGGCGACTGCCGGTGCCAGGGGAGAAGCTGGCCTGGCGGGACCTGTCGATCGAGGTGATCGACATGGATGGGCTGGTGATCGACAAGCTGCTAGTGCAGCCGCGCAGCGCGCAGGGGTTGCGTGCGGGGGAAGTTGGGCGGGGGGCGCCGGAAGTCGAGTAGGGATGATTCGGAGTCAGGGGCCCAAGACGTGGTTCAGGCCTTCTTCTACCTCCCGCGGTCTGCGCTGCTAGCAGTTGATTGACTGATAAT
>JALYWF010000142.1 GCA_030852845.1 Pseudomonadota bacterium | reverse complement strand
CATCTGCTTCACGGTGAGGGCGAAAAAGAAGCCGGCAGTACCGACACCGGCAATCACCGGCAGCCAGCTGGGTCCGGGCAGGCGCAGCAGGTACTGCGGCTTCGCTTCCACCGGCGAGGTGACGATGGTCTCGCGTTCGCCCGTGGCAAGGCCGGGCAGGTAGTGCCGCCCGGCGTCGACTTCCTCGCGCAGGTGCGGGTTGTGCCACAGCGGATCGCGGCTCTCGATGCGGGGAATGCTGCGCACTGCGTAGTAGTCCATCGGCAACCATTCCAGCGTGGCCGCATTCCAGGGATTCACATCCACCTTGCCGGCCGGCCGCAGTCGCAGCAGCAGGTCGACCAGCACGAGGGCGATGCCGGCCGCCAGCACGAACGCACCGCAGGTGGAAAGCAGGTTCCAGATGTCCCAGCCAAGGCCGTCGGAATAGGTCCACACCCGCCGCGGCATGCCCATCATGCCGGCGATGTGCATCGGGAAGAAGGCGAGGTTCACGCCACCGAACATCAGGCCGCAGGCCCATTTGCCCATGCGTTCCGAGAGCGGGCGGCCGCTGACCATGGGCGCCCAGTAGTAGATGGCCGCCATCACCGGGAACAGCATTCCCCCGATCAGCACGTAGTGCAGGTGCGCCACGACGAAATAGCTGTCATGCGCCTGCCAGTCGAAGGGCACGGCGGCGAGCATCACGCCAGTGAGGCCGCCAAGCACGAACACTCCGAAGAAGCCAAGCAGGAACCAGGTCGGTGTGGCCAGGCGCACTTGTCCGGTGCGCAGTGTGGCGATCCAGGCAAACACCTGGATGCCCGCCGGCACCGCCACTGTCATGCTGGCAGCGGAAAAAAGCCCTGCCGAAATGTGCGGCATGCCCACGGCAAACATGTGGTGCACCCACAGCGCGAACGACACCAGGCCAGTGCCCAGCAGCGCCATCACCACCCACTTGTAGCCCACCAGCGGCCGCTGGGCCATGGTGGGCACGATCATCGACACCAGCCCGGCCGCGGGCAGGAAGATGATGTACACGTCCGGATGGCCGAACAGCCAGAACAGGTGCTGCCACAACACCGGATCACCGCCGCGCGAGGTGATGAAGAACGGCCAGTCGAAGGCGCGCTCCAGCTCCAGCAGCGCGGTGGCCGCGATCACCGGCGGAAAGGCGAAGATGATCATCGCGCCGACCACCAGCATCGCCCATGCATAGACGGGCATGCGTGACAGCGTCATGCCCGGTGGCCGCGTGCGCAGGATGCCCACCACGATCTCGATGGCCCCGGCGATGGCCGAGATCTCGATAAAACCGATGCCCAGCAGCCAGAAATCGGTGCGCAGCCCCGGGGAGAACTCGGTGCTGGTGAGCGGCGGATACATGAACCAGCCGCCATCCGGCGCCAGGTCGAGGAACAGCGTGCAGAAGAACACCAGCCCGCCGACCAGGTAGGCCCAGAACGCATAGGCGGAAAGGCGCGGGAATGGCAGGTCGCGCGCACCGAGCATGGCCGGCAGCAGCAGGATGCCGATGGCCTCCACCACCGGCACGGCGAACAGGAACATCATTACCGAGCCGTGCATGGTGAACAGCTGGTTGTAGCTGTCATGCCCGAGGAAATCGTTTTCGGGCACGGCCAGCTGGGTGCGCATCAGCAGCGCGAGGATGCCGCCCAGCACCAGGAACAGCAGCGCCGCGCCGATGTAGAACATGCCGATGTAGGTGTTGTTGACGGCGCTGAGCAGGCGCCAGCCACCAGGTGGGCGCCAGATGTCCTGCAGGCGCGCCAGTTCAACCGGCGGGCGCGGCCCCGGATTGGGCAGGTGGCGTTCCACGCCACTCATTGCAGGCTGCCCATCCACTGCGCCAGTGCACGCAGCTCGCTGCCGTCCAGCGCGCGGGTCTGCGGCATCAGGTTACCGGGTTTGAGTGCCTGCGCATCCGCGATCCAGCCGGCCATGGTGCCAATGTGGTTGCGCAGGATCCCGGCACCCAGTGCCCGCCGGCCGCCCACGTGAGTGAGATCCGGGCCCTGCGCACCGCCCGCCGCCGTACCACGCACGGCATGGCAGTCGGCGCATCCGGCCTTCATGAAGGCATCGTGGCCAGCACGCAGCACGGGGTCTTCGGGCACGGCCGCCGGTTGCTCCTGGCGACGCAGCCAGGCATCGAACTCCGCCGGCGGCACAACCATCACATACAGCGCCATCAGCGCATGCTGCGCGCCGCAGTATTCGGCGCACTGGCCGCGATGCACGCCGGGCTCATCCGCCTGCAGCACGAGCCGGTTGGCGCGACCCGGGATCATGTCCACCTTGCCGGCCAGCGAGGGGACCCAGAAGCTGTGGATCACGTCTTCCGATCGCAGCGTGACATGCGCGGGCCTTCCGGTCGGCAGGTACAGCTCGTTGGCCAGCGGCACCCAGCGGGTGCTGCCATCCGGTCCCTGGTAGCGCACTTCCCACCACCAGCGACGGCCGATGATGTCGATGCGCACCGGCGCAGCCGGGTCCACACCCACCGCGCTGCCCAGCGCCCGCGCACCGCTGCTGATGCAGTTGAGCAGGAAGCGCAGCGGACCGCCGGTGCCTTCAGGGGACAATGCAGCCCCCACCGCCAGCGAATAGGTGAGCAGCGCAGTCAGCGTGACGGCCGGAAAGATGATGCCGCCGCCCACTATCCACCTGCGCCGGTTGACCGGCCGCGCGCGGCCAAACACCGCCAGCAGCAGCAGGCCCATCACCAGCAGGAAGATCAGCGTGGCACCGCCATACAGCACCAGGCTGAATTCGTGGATCAGCGCGGCCCCGCTGCCAGCCGCAGGGCGTGCTGTGGACTGGATGGCCTGGTCATTCATCGCAGCGTAAGCAGGTAGGCGGCCATGTCGCGCGCCTCCGCCTCGGACACGCCGACTGCGGGCATGGCAGTGTGAGGCGCCATCGCGGGTGGATCAATGATCCAGCGGATGATGTTCTCTTCGCCGCGGGCGAACTTGCCGGCGAGGTTCGGACGATGCGCAAAATCCTTCAGCGACGGACCGACCACTCCCGGCGCCCCGCGAACGCCCGGAATGACGTGGCAGACACCGCAGTCATGGCGTTCGAGGGCGATCCGGCCACGACGCGCGTCGCCACCAGCCACCCTTTCCACTTGTGATTCGATCCGGGTGCCGCAGCCGGCCAGCAACGCAACGGAGATCGTCTGGATGAGCGCGGCCCGCGTCATGGCTGCGAGAAAAGGAATGCAGCCATCACTTCAGCGTGGGCCTGCGGCACGTCGAGGTCCGGCATCAGTGTCTGCGGGCTGATCGCCCGCGGGTCAATGATCCATTGCGCTAGATTCTCCCGGGTGTTGGGCAGCACGCCAGCGATGTAGCCGCGGCGGGACCAGTCACGCAGCGCCGGGCCGGTGTGAGTGCGCGGACCGACCACGCCATCGATGAGGTGGCAGGCATGACATCCGTACTGGCGCAGCAGCAGGTCTCCCATCTCGCGCGTCGATGCATGCCGCAGCTCCGGCAGGTCGCGGCGCCGTCCGCACTCTGCGGTGCTGGTCGACACAGCCTCTGCATAGGCCTGCGCATCCAGCTGCGGCAGCGTCTTCACGAATGCCACCGTGGCCCAGAGGCTCTGGTCCGGCAGCCGCACCTCCCACGCCGGCATGCCTGTCATGCGCACGCCCTTGCTGGTGACGTAGTAGATCCATTCAGCCGGCCACTCCTGCGCGGCCTGCGCCAGGCTGCCGGGAACCGGCAGCATCCCCAGCGCCGCGGCACCCGGCGCCACGCCCGGTGCGCCATGGCACTGCGCACAGTGTTCGCGATAGCAGGCCAGGCCGGTGGCGATCAGGCGCGGGTCATCCAGCCGTGGCGCCTCGATGTGGCGTGCATGGGTGAAGACGGAACTGTGCAGCCCGACTTCCAGCACGCGGTGCGTGATGCGGAAGTGCTGCGCCGTCGCCGCCGTGGTCACCACGCCCGAGAACAGCACCACTGCGCCAGCCGCCGCACCGGTGAGCAGCAGTCCGCCGACGATCAGCAGGGACAGCAGGTGGGGCCTTCGGCGCAGGGACACATTGTTCCTTGTTCTGGCGGCAGTCGCCGGACTCTCGATTCTTCGCGGACAGGCGCACCTGCGTCATCCGGCCGCAAAGGCGTGCGCCTGTAGGAACCAGCCGACACCTTGCGGCAAGGTGCGCCGCTTCAATTCCGCGCGCGCCGGCAGGTGGCATAGAATCGCTTCCCCTGACCAATCTCGGTGGCCGAACATGAAGCTGTACTACCTCACCGGCGCCTGCTCACTCGCCTCCTACATCTCGCTGCTGGAGGCCGGGCAGAAGTTCGAGGCCTACGCAGTGGAGCGCGGCACGAAGCAGACGGCTGACGGCAAGGACTACAACAGCATCAACCCCAAGGGCTACGTGCCCGCGCTGCTGCTCGATGACGGCAGCACGCTGACAGAGAACGTGGCGGTGCTCAGCTACATCTCCACGCTGGATCCCTCCGGCAGGCTGGCGCCAAAGATCGGCACGCCGGGCTACTTCCGAGTGCTGGAGTGGCTGGGGTTCATCAGTTCCGAAATCCACAAGACCGTGAGCGCGATCTTCCGCCCCACCACTCCCGAGGAGACGAAGAAACAGGCGCGCGAGCTCGCCCTGGTGCGCTACGGCTACGTGGAGAAGGCGCTGGGTGACAAACCCTTCCTCACGGGCGAGAACTTCACCGTGGCCGACGCCTACCTCTACGTGACACTGAGCTGGCGGGAGCGCCTGGGCATCGACATCTCCAGCCTGCCGAAGCTCACGGCCTACTTCGAACGCTGCCGTGCGCGCCCTTCGGTGCAGGAGGCGCGCAAGGATGAAGGCCTGCCGCCGTAAGCCGCCTCCCGGCTGCCCGGGCGGCCAAACGGCTCTTGTGACGTTGCCATGACATTTTGCCGGGGCCTGCTGGATAGGCTGGCCGCATGGCTCTGGCCGACCTCATCGTGCTCAATCGCAAGGCTGGCGCGGGCCCCTCGACCCCACCGCTGCCCGATGCCCTGGTGCTTGGCACCTGCCTGCGCGAGGTGCGCATCGGCATGCTGCCGCCGCGCGGACATCCCACCGTGGGCGAGGCGGACGCGGCCGGCTACGAGCGCCACGCCGGCGCCGAGGCCTACGGGTTCCTGCTGCAGCTGGCCTGCGGCCTGGAAAGCGAGATCGCGGGCGAAACCGAGATCCTGGGCCAGATCAAACAGGCATGGCGCGAGTACGAGACATCGGCCGCGGCGAAGCCGCTGCGGCCCTGGATGCAACGCCTGCTGCAGGATACAAAGGAGATCCGCAGCGAATACGTGACCAGCCTGGGCAGTGCCACCTATGGATCGCTGGTGCGGCGCCTGCTCGGCAGCGAACTCGCCGGCCCCACCCTGCTCATCGGCGCCGGCCAGCTGGCCGAAGCCATCCTGCCCTTCCTCGACAGCGGCGAAGTGATGGTATGGAACCGCAGCCAGGAACGCGGCGCAGCCCTGCTGGCCCGGCAGCGTGCCGGCGCCTCCGGGCGTGTGCACCTGCTCGAGTCCACGCTGGAGGCGGAGAACGGCGCCTGGTGTCGCGCGCGCGATGTGATCCTGTGCGTTCCCGCGGACGAGACGCGCGATGCCGGCCGGGTGCACCTGTGGCAGCAGCACGGCACCGCTGACGGGCGGGTGCTGCACCTGGGCATCGACGGCGTGGCGGGCACGACCTGGGAGACGCTGCCGGGTGTGTTCACGCTGCGCGATCTTTTCAGCCTGCGTGACACGCACGCCCTGCAGCGTGAGGCACAGCTGGCCAGGGCGCGCCGCGCCTGCCGCGACAAGGCGCAGCTGGCCCGCCTGGATGATGCCGATGGTTCGCGCGCCGGCTCATCCAACCACGGCTGGGAGGATCTGGCCGTGTTCCAGGCCTTCAGCCACTAGAATGCCCTGATGAATTCCCCAAGTAAGCTGCGCCTGGGCACACGGCGCTCCGCGCTGGCCTGGGTGCAGAGCAGCCAGGTCGCTGCCGCATTGCGTGCCGCGCATCCCGGACTTGAAGTGGAGCTGGTAGGCATCGACACCCGCGGCGACCGCGTGCTCGACAAGGCCCTCTCGGCGATGGACGGCAAGGAGTTCTTCACTGCCGAGCTGGACGAGGCACTGCGCGCCGGGCACGTGGACTTCTCCGTGCATTCGCTGAAGGACCTGAGCCTGGATCGCCCGCACGACTTTGTGCTCGCCGCCGTGCCCATGCGCGCGAATCCGCGCGACATTGCATTGTTCGCGCCGGATGTTCCGCAGCGGCTGGCCGAAGGCGCCGGGCTGCGCATCGGCACCTCCTCGCCACGCCGTGCCACGCTTCTGCCGCCTTTCTTCAGCAAGGCGCTGCCGCATGGTGCGCGCAATGCCATCGAGCTGGTGACCCTGCGCGGCAATGTGGACACGCGGCTGCGTCGCCTGCATGAGCAACGCGGTGCCGAGCGCCACCTCGATGGCATCGTGCTGGCCGCCGCAGGACTGTCGCGGCTGTTCGCCGACACCACCACCGAACGGCAGGGACGCGCGCTGCTCGAGGGACTGCTCGATGGCCTGCACCTGATGATGCTGCCGCTCACCGAGGTGCCCGGCGCGCCGGGCCAGGGTGCGCTGGCCGTGGAGTGCCGCGCCTCGGATGAGCAGACGCGCCGCCTGCTGTCCGTGCTCGAACACCCGGACACGCGCGCTGCCGTCGCCATCGAGCGGCAATTGCTGGGCGAACATGGCGGCGGCTGCCACCAGCGCTTCGGCGCCTCGCTGCAATGGCTGGCGGGACTGGGCGGCGTGCTGCAGGTGGCAGGCCGGAATTCCCGCGAAAAGGACATCGGCGAGCAGCGCTTCCTGCCCGATCCTCCACTGCCGCCACTGCCTGCCAGCTTGCAGGCGTGGGACGGCAGCACCGCCGCGCCGGCTGCAGCCACCTCAATGGTGAACGCCGCGCAGCTGGCGGCGCGGCTGCGTGGCCGCGCGGTGTTCGTGGCCCATCAGCGCGCATTGCCCGAAGGCGCATCAGGCCTCTTGTCCGGGCGCACCGTGTGGACCGCAGGCGCAAAGACCTGGTTTGCGCTGGCGGCCGCCGGCGTGTGGGTGCAGGGCTGCGCCGAAACCCTCGGGGCCGAAGGCGCTGCACGGCTCGTCGCAGAGCCGCTGCTGCGCCTGCCGGCGCCTGGCGAATGGGACGTGCTCACCCATGCGGATGCCACCGGTCCCTGGCAGGAAGGCCAGTGGGCGGGCGCGAACGTGATTGCGACCTACAGCGTTCCGGCAGGCGCCACGCCAGATGCCGCGCTGCTCGGTGCGGCCACGCATATCTACTGGAGCAGCACCGCACAGTTCGAGCGCTGCCGCCACCTGGCCAGTCCCGATGCGCACCATGCCAGCGGCGCCGGCAAGACCGCCGGGCAAATCCAGCGTGCCGGCGTGCGAAACTTTCGCGCATTTCCCTCTCCCGAAGCATGGCGCCAATGGACAGCAAAGGGGCTTTGAGCGTCCGGCCGGCGCGGCAGTCACGCCGGGTGGCCATCCTGTCCGCGCTGTGGCTCACCGTGATCCTGGTGCTGGGCTCGTGGTGGGCCACGCTGGTGTTCCGGCAATCCGAGCAGATCGCCCAGCTGAGCATGGCGGCGGGCATCGCCTCGCAGGCCGAGGCCATGGCGGAACTGCGCCGCTACGAGCGCATGCTGCTGTGGGAATCGGGCACCTTCCTGGTACTGCTGCTCACGCTGTCGGCCATGCTGTTCCGCTACTACCGGCGCGACATGCAGCGCGCCCGCGGCACGCAGGCCTTCTTCGCCGCGCTCACGCATGAGCTGCGCACGCCGCTGACCAGCGTGCGGCTGCAGACCGAGGCCATTGCCGCCGGCGAACCCACGCAGGAGCTGATCGACCGGCTGCTGGTGGATACGCACCGCCTGGAATCGCAGATCGACAAGACGCTGGAGCTGGCGCGCATCGAAGGCGGCGGGCAGCTGGCCGAACAGGCCATCCGCCTCGAGCAGTGGCTGGAACGTGTGCTGCGCGGCATCGTGGCCGCCAGCGGCAATGACGTGCTGCTGGAGGTTGTCGTCGACGGCGAGCTGCCGCCGGTGCACGGCGACACATCTGCGCTCCAGTTGATCCTGCGCAACCTGATCGAGAATGCGCAGCGTCATGGCGACCGCGAGCCCATCCGCGTCGACGTGCACGCGCTGCGCGGCCGGCATGGCATTGAGGTCCGCGTGCGCGACCATGGCGGCGGCTACAGCGGCGACCCCGCACGCCTGGGCCAGCTGTTCCAGCGCAGTGACACCTCACGCGGCACCGGCGTCGGCCTGTACCTGGTGCGCGTGCTGATGGAGCGCATGGGCGGCAGCGTGGAATTCGCCAATGCCGAGGGCGGCGGTTTCATTGTCACGCTGGTCTTTCCAGCGGACAGCTGAGCGCATGGCTGACGCATGAGCGCCATTCCTCTGCTGCTGGTCGAGGATGACCCGAACGTCGCCGGCACGCTTTCCAGCCGGTTGGGCGGCGAAGGTTTTGCCGTGACGCATGCCGCCAGCGTGCGCGCTGCGCGCGAAGCCGTGCGGTCGCAGCGCTTCGCCGCGGCAGTGCTGGACGTGGGCCTGCCCGACGGAGATGGCTTCGAAGTGGCGCAGCATTTGCGCGACGCGAGTCCCTCGACCGCCATGCTGTTCCTTACGGCTTACGGTACGCCGGAAGATCGCATCCGCGGCCTGGAACTGGGCGCCGATGACTACATGACCAAGCCCTTCGTGTTCCGCGAGCTGGTGCTGCGCATCCACAACATGCTCAAGCGCGCTGGCGACATCGCTGCGCGTGGCACGGCGCTGTCAGGCCCGGTGCGCATCGGCATCGCCACGGTGGACTTCGACCGCTTCACCGCCGAGAGCGGCGGCGAGCTGCACCGGCTCACCCACAAGGAGTGCGCGGTGCTGAAGCTGCTGCTGGAACGCGCCGGCCGCGCGGTGACCCGCGACGAGATCCTCAACCACGCCTGGGCGCCGGACGAATTTCCGACCGCACGCACCGTGGACAATTTCATCCTGCGCCTGCGCAAGCTGGTGGAACGGGACCCGGGGAACCCGGCGACCATCCTCAGCATCCGTGGCGTGGGTTATCAACTGGGAAACGCATGATGACCGAAACACTGCTTACCGCTGCCCTCCACCGCCGCAATGATGGCCGTCCGCCGGTGTGGATGATGCGCCAGGCTGGCCGCTACCACTCGCACTACCAGTCGCTGAAGCGGCAGAACGACTTCCTCGCGCTGTGCAAGAACCCGCGCCTGGCAGCCGAAGTGGCGATGGGCCCGGTGCATGA
>JALYWF010000132.1 GCA_030852845.1 Pseudomonadota bacterium | reverse complement strand
GGTGGTGCGCGCCATGCCTTCATGCATCGCACCGAGACCATCGACTACGGCATCGTGCTCGAGGGCGAGGTCACGCTGATCATGGACGTGGGCGAGACCGTCGTGCGCGCCGGGGACATCGTGGTCCAGCGCGGCACCAACCATGGCTGGGCCAACCGGTCCGGCCGGCACTGCCGCATCGCCTTCGTGCTCATCGACGGGGAGTACCACCTGGAATGAAACTCGCAACACGCGCCCAGGGCACGCCCGATGGCGAGTTGCTGGTGGTGTCGCGCGACGGCACCCGCTGCCTGCCCGCGGGGCCGCGCTGGCCCAACCTGCTGGCCGCCATCGAACGCTGGGAAATCGCCAAGCCCGCGCTGCGGGCGCTGGCGGCGCGCCTTGCAGCCGGCGAAGGGCTGGTGCTCGATCCGCACGACCTGCGTGCGCCGCTGCCACGCAGCTGGCAGTGGCTTGATGGCTCGGCCTTCCCCGTGCATGGCGAGCTGATGGAAGTGGCATTCAACGCACCCCCCATCGAGACCGACAAGCCGCTGATGTACCAGGGCATGTCCGACTGTTTCTACGGCCCGGAAGACCCGGTGCCCTTTCCCGACGCGGCCCTGGGCATCGACTTCGAGGGCGAATTCGGCGTGGTGGTCGACGCTGTGCCGATGGGCATCAGCGCCGCCGATGCCATGGCGCACATCCGCCTGGTGGTGCAGATCAATGACTGGTCGCTGCGTGCGCTGGCGCTGGCCGAGAAGAAGACCGGTTTCGGCTTCGTGCAGGCCAAGCCGGCCTGTTCGATGGCGCCGTTTGCGGTGACGCCCGATGTGCTGGGCGACGCATGGCGTGATGGTCGCGTCTGCCTGGACCTTGCCATCGACTGGAACGGCCAGCGGTTCGGCAGCGCCAATGGACGGGAGATGGCGGTGGGTTTCCACGAACTTGTGGCGCATGCGGCCGCAACCCGCAACCTCGTGGCGGGCACCATCATCGGTTCGGGCACGGTGTCCAACCGCGAATACGCGCGGGTGGGTTCGAGTTGCATCGCGGAGCGTCGCGCCATCGAGATCATCGCCGGGGGCAAGCCGCAAACACCGTTCCTGTCTTTCGGCGATCGCGTGCGGATGGAGGCCCGGCTGCCGGATGGCAGCGCCCCCTTCGGCACCATCGACCAGGCGGTGGTCGCAAGAAGCTGATCCGGCGCTATCATCCGGCGGAATAACGAAGGCCTTGGGGGGCGGAAATGAGCAGGATTCCGGCACGCGTGGCGCTTGGCGGCGCCTTGGTGGCAACACTTCTGATCGCAGGTCCTGCTGTCACCGCCGATCCCGGTCGCGCGGCGGCCGGACCACCCTCCGATCCCGCACGGGCACAGGCCTGTGCCGCGCTGGCCAGCCTGCAGTCGCCGGCTTTCCGCGTGGATGCCAGCGAGTGGGTGAACGCGAACACCAACCAGCCCGGCCACTGCCTGTTCCGTGTGACCCTGGATCCCCGCACCTCCGGCATCGAGGGGCTCACCTATGGCACGGGCATCGAGCTGCGCATGCCGCTCGACTGGAACGGCCGCATGCTGGTGCAGGGTGGCGGCGGACTCAACGGCACGCTCAATGCCGCAGTGGGCAATGTGCCGGGCAAGCCGTCTGCGCTGCAGCGGGGCTTCGCCGTGGTCTCCAACGACGGTGGTCACCGCAGCCGCGGCATGCTCGACGCACGCTGGGCCCTGGACCAGCAGGCGCGCCTGGATTTTGCGTACCAGTCCGTGGAGCGCGCCACGCGCGAGGCCAGATCGCTGGTGAACCGCTACTACGGACGCTCCCCCGACTACACCTACTTCATGGGTTGCTCCACCGGCGGACGCGAGGCCATGCTCTCCGCACAGCGCCTGCCGCTGCTGTTCGATGGCGTGGTCGCCGGCGACGCCGCCTTCAACTTCACGCGGCTGGTCATGAACCAGGCGTGGAGCCTGCAGGTGATCACGCGCATCGCGCCAAAAGATGCGAACGGCAAGCCCGACCTGTCGCGCACCTTCACCGACGAGCAGCTCAAGGGCCTGTCGGATGCGGTGCTGAAGAAATGCGATGCGCTGGACGGCCTGGCCGACGGCATGATCAATGACTTCCAGGCCTGTCGCTTCGATCCGCAGGAACAGGTGTGCGACACCGCGCGAGACCCGCGCGGGGCACAGTGCCTCACGAACACGCAGGCCGGCGCGCTGCGCGACGTGTTTGGTGGTGCGCGCAACTCCCGCGGCGAATCACTGTACGGCAGCACACCCATCGACACCGGCATTGCGTCCCCCGCCTGGCGCAGCATGCACCTGGGTTCAAACGGCAGCACGCCGGGCAATGGCACACTGGGCAGCGAGACGCTGCGCATGTATGCAATGACGCCGGGGAACCCGGACTTCGACACGCTCAAGTTCGACTTTGACCGCGACGTGGCGCGCCTCACCGAGACCGCGGCCATCAACGATGCAGTCGGCACGCAGCACGACACCTTCGCAGGCAAGGGCGGCCGGCTGATCGTCTACAGCGGCATCTCCGACCAGGGCATGTATGTGGGGCCGCTGACCTCATGGTACGACCGCATCACTCCGCGTGATGCCGGCGGCCCGCAGTCCTGGGCGCGCCTGTTCCTGGTGCCGGGCATGCTCCACTGCTCCGGCGGACAGGCCACGGACCGCTTCGACATGCTCGAGGCCATCCAGAAGTGGGTGGAGCAGGGCCAGGCGCCCGAGCACATCATCGCCTCGGGCAATGCCTTTCCCGGCCGTACCCGGCCGCTGTGTCCGTATCCGAAGGTGGCGCGCTACCAGGGCGGCAACACCGAGGATGCGGCCAGTTTTGCCTGCCGCTGATCAGGGAGTCCTCAGTCGCAGACGTTGGGATCGGGCACGGATGAGCGCGGTGTCGTGCCTGCCACCATGTCATCGAAGAGATGCTTGTTCGGCTCGGGTTTCCCACCGCCGATGGGAACGCCGAACACCGGCACAACGCCCACCCGCGTGCCTCCCATCATGACGCTGCCCCGCGGTGGTTTGGCCGCGTCCTGCCAGGTGGGCGGGGCATCTTCCACTTCCTTCTTCTTCGGGAACATGCTGGATTGACGCGGCTTGCAGGGCTCGCGCATTGCCTGCAGCGGACCGCTGAATCCTTCCGGTTCCGCTTCCCACTTGCGCCGCGCCGCCAGCTTTTCTGCCTCCAGGTCCCAGTCGGTCCAGGGGCGCGCGTCGATGCCGGGCTGCGCGCTGCCTCGCG
The DNA here is from genome assembly GCA_030852845.1 of Pseudomonadota bacterium. Classification (GTDB taxonomy): domain Bacteria; phylum Pseudomonadota; class Gammaproteobacteria; order Steroidobacterales; family Steroidobacteraceae; genus ZC4RG30. Next base: position 10,312 of record JALYWF010000132.1, on the reverse strand, counting down.
CGGCATCGTCCTGTGCAGGCGGCGTTGGCGGTGCCGGCGCCAGCGTGATGGCCGTGGATGGCCGCGCCGGGGCCACGCGGGAGGGTGCGACGGAAACCACCGGCACGGGCTCCTCCGCGACGGATTCCGGTTCCGGCAATGGCAGCAGGTGGATCCAGGTGCCTTCCAGCGTGCGCTCGGTTTGAGCGCGCGGGCGTTTGTCGTCGCCTTCCCGCAGCAACAGCACCGCAAACAGGCCATGCACACCCAGGGTCACGAAACCCGCTATGGTGCGAACGTTGCGCCTGTTTCGCGGCGGGTGGAGCATGGGTCCAGTCTATGCCCGGGCCATCAGTCGCAGAAATCCGGATCAGGAACCGACTTCGCCGTGAGGCCTTTCTGCATGTCATCGAAGAGATGCGTATTGGGCGGGGGAGCTTCGCCGAGTGCGCAGCCGAAGAATGCAAGGCCTATCACGCAGCGTTCTCCGACCATCATGTAGGGCAGCGGATAGAGGCCGGCCCTCTCTTCGGCCGGGCTCCATTCGAAGCTTGAGTCCCGGGGTTTGCAGGATTCGCGCATCTTCGCCGCAGGAAGGCCGAAGGGAGGAGGGGTGTCTGCCTCGCCGTAGTTGCTGGTGCGTTTCTCTGCCGCAAGGTCCCAGTTGACGGGCGATTCGGCGGGCGGCTCTGCGGGGACACGCGGCGCGGTTTGTGGGGACGGTGGTGACAAGGCGCCTGCGTCTGCCCGCGCCGTCATGGCGCGTTGGGAAGAGGGTGGAGCTGTCTGGTGTGCCGGCTCGACCTGCTCCCTGACCAGCACCGGTGACAGATGGATCCAGATGTCCGCTGGAGCGCGCGATGCCGGCAGCGGACGCATGAGGCCGCGATCCTCCATCAGCAGCGCGGTAACCAGCAACCCATGCACCGCCAGCGTCAAGCCGCCTGCCGCTGTCCTTGCGCCGATCGCAGGTGGCGGCCGGTGGTCCATTGCCGAGTGTAGGCCGCGAACTCCGGCGGACGACCGGCCATTACGCTGATTTAAGCCGGTTCCCGCAATCGTCCGATCTGCCTATGCCCGCATGCGAAAGGCCGGGCATTGGCCCGTCTATACATGACGTGACTTTCCCCCCTTTCCAAGGATGGCTGCCATGGCCACTAGGCGTATCGCGTCCGGCATGTTGCTCGCCCTGCTGGCATTGGCCTGCGTGGACGATGAGTTCGCCCCGCGTGACGAGGAATCGCTCACCAGCTGCCAGATGCTGCCGGGAGATATTGATTCCGATGGCGACGGGCTGCCCAACCGCTGTGATCCGAGCATGGGGTCTGATGTGGATGGCGACCTCATCGACGACCGCGCGGACAACTGCCCGACCGTCTCCAACCGCAACCAGCTCAACAGCGATCGCGATCGCCAGGGCAATGCCTGCGACACCGACGATGACGATGATCGCGTGCTGGACGTCGATGACAACTGCCCGCTGGTCGCCAACCGCACCCAGGCGGACATCAACCGGGACGGCATAGGCAATGCCTGCCAGACCGATTTCGACGGTGACCGGGTGGCCACCAGCACCGACAACTGTCCGCAGGTCCCCAATGCCGACCAGATTGATGCCGATGGCGATGGCATCGGCGATGCCTGCGATGATTCCGACGGCGATTCCGTCACCGATAACGCGGACAACTGCCCGCTGGTGTCCAATCCCGTGCAGACCAACATGGATGGGGATGCCGAGGGCGACGCCTGCGATGCAGACCCGGACGGCGACGGCATTGCCAGTTCGGCCGACAACTGCGCCCTCACGCCCAACGCCGACCAGCTGGATGCGGACCGCAATGGCATTGGTGATGTCTGCCAGAACGACAGCGACGGGGACGGCGTGGGCAATGGCATCGACAACTGCCCGCTGGTGCCCAATCCCGGCCAGTTCGACAGCGACAACGACGGCCGGGGAGACGCCTGCGACTAGCGCTCGCGGTAGTACAGGCGCATCGCCACCGGCGCGCACACCGCGGTGACGACCGCGGCCGCCACCAGCACCCACACGATGTCATTGCCCTGCACGTTGCCGTGCATCAGCCCGCGCGCGGCATTGGTGAGATGGGTCACCGGGTTGGCGGCCACCACGGACTGCATCCAGCCCGGCATGGTCACCGGATCCACGAAGATGTTGCTGACGAAGGTGAGCGGGAACAGCAGCAGCATGCTCATGGTCATCACCGACTCGGGCGTCTTCATCACCATGCCGATGATGATCCAGGGCCACGACACCGCCGAAGTGAACAGCAGCACCAGGCCCAGGGCGGCCACTACGCCCATGATGCCGCCCTGCGGGCGGAAGCCGAGGATGAGTCCCACGGTGAGCACCACCAGGCCGGCCAGCACATAACGCACCAGGTCGCCCAGCAGCGCGCCGACGATGGGCGAGGGTTGCCAGATCGGCAGTGCGCGGAAGCGGTCGAACAGGCCCTTGGTGACGTCGGTGTTCAGGCCCATGCCGGTATAGACGGTGAGGAACACCAGTGTCTGCACCACGATGCCGGGGATCAGCCACTGCAGGTAGGCCTTCGTGGAACCGGCCAGCGCACCGCCGAACAGGTAGGTGAACATGAAGGTCATCATGATGGGGAACACCAGCACGTCCATCAGCTGGAAGGGCACGTGCTTGATTTTCAGCATGGCCCGCCAGGCCAGTGTGACGATGGCGGCACCCGCACCGGCCTTGCGCGGACGCCGGTCTCCGGCGAGCACGGCATGCAGTGAAGGCTGGTTCATGGCTGCTTCTCCACTGCGGCAGTGTCTGCGGCCGGCTTGCCCGTGAGGGCGAGGAAAACGTCGTCAAGGCTGGGCTGCGCCAGCGCGAACTCGGAAATGGCGATGCCGCCGGCGGCCAGCTGTGCCAGTGCCTGCGGCACCAGTTCGTCCTGCGTCACCCGGGACGCCAGCTCGCTCTCCTCGCTACCGGCATGCACCTCGCCCAGTACAGTGCGCAGGATGGACTCGGCCGCGGGCAGCTGGGCGGGATCGGTCACCTTCAGGTGCAGCGCGCGGCCGCCCACCGACTGCTTCAGTTCGCGGCTGGTGCCCTCGGCAATGAGCCGCCCATGGTCGATCACTGCGAGCCGGCTGGCCAGCTTGTCGGCCTCGTCGAGGTATTGCGTGGTGAGCAGCACCGTGGTGCCCCCGGCGGCGATGGCGCGCACGATGTCCCACACCTGGTTGCGGCTGCGCGGATCAAGACCCGTGGTGGGTTCGTCGAGGAACAGCAGCTCGCTGGTGACGATCAGGCTGGCAGCGATGTCGAGCCTGCGCCGCATGCCGCCGGAATAGGTGCGCACCTGGCGACTGGCTGCCTCGGTGAGCTCGAATCCCTGCAGCAGCTCGCGCGCCCGCTGGCGTGCTGCCCGCCAGGAAAAACCCAGCAGCCGCGCGAACAGCACCAGGTTCTCGGTGCCGGTGAGATCTTCGTCGACCGAGGCGAACTGGCCGGTCATGCCCACGCGGGCACGCACCTGCTCCGGTGCCTGCACAACATCATGCCCGAGCACGCGCGCGCTGCCGGCGTCCGGCTTGATCAGCGTGGTCAGCATGCGGATGGTGGTGGTCTTGCCCGCGCCATTGGGACCGAGCAGGCCATACACCGTGCCCCGGGGCACGGCGAGATCGATTCCATCGACAGCGGGGGTCTTGCCGAACTGCTTGCGCAGTCCGGAGGTTTCTATGGCGAGGTCCATTCCGCGATATTACTTGCTGTCGTTCTGGTCGGGATTGCGGCGCCGGCCGTTCTGCGGTGGATCGCTGGCCGTGAAGCTCGCGATCGCGCAGCGCATGTTCTCTTCGGGCACGATCACGTAGCTGAACCGGTCGAGCTTGTCGCTGTTGCCGGTATCGAAGCCCAGCCGGATCGAGCGGTCTACCCCGTGGCAGGGGCCGAGGAACCTTGCGTAATACCAGTCACGGTGCTGGCCTTCGATCCACATGCCCTCGATGCCATCGGCCTCCCAGCTGTGCACCGCCGTGCGCAGGTTGGCGAAGGGGATGGAAGTTTCTTCGCCCTCGAGGGCCACAGCCTCTGAAGAAGAGGACTCGGTGGTGCCGACGTTTGCGCAGGCCTGCAGCAGGACCAGCGTGGCCATGGCAGCAAGCAGATGGTTCTTCATGCGTCCTCCTTCTAGCCGCGCGGCAGGATCTGCAGTTCCCGGCGCCGATAGTCGATCACCAGTGTGTCGAGCAGCCCCAGGATATCCATGCCCACCAGTATGGCAGGCCTGTCGGTCAGCTCCCACAGCCTGAACACGTACAGGTCTCCAAAGGTGATGCGGGCATCGCGTATTTCAAGGCCGCCGAGCCGGATGGAGCGCACCGGGGCGCTGACGCCGCTCTGCGTGTCGCCGGTGGCACCGTGGATCTGGTCTTCGCCCAGCGCCTCCCGCGACAAATCCCCGCGCAGCAGCTGGCGCAGTGCTTCGTTGCCTACGGTGGTCTGCGCGCCGGTGTCGATCACGGCCAGCACCTGCTGCCGGCCGATACGCGCCGTCACCGTGAGCAGTGGCCGCTCGGACTCCAGGAACGGCAGCGTGATGAATCCTGTGCCGGCGCGGCGGTTGCGCGACAACGCAATGTCCACATAGTCGGCGCGGAAATTGATGTAGATGCGCCGGTCCTGCAGGCCCTCTACGCCCAGCATGCCGTCGGCACCGCCAAAGGCGTCCACCACCACCGGCAGGCGACCGGCGGGCAGCCACATGTCCCCGACCTTGATGACACCGGCTTCGACGCCCGGGACGATGCGCGTGCCGGTGGCGCCATGCAGCCGCATCGGAGCGGCATCCTGCAGCGAAATGCCCAGCTGGCTGGCGACCTCGGGCACCACGGCCGAGCGCTGCGCACCCGTGTCGAGTACCAGACGGAAGGGGCCCTTGCCGTCGATCAGCACCGGGACCCACACACGCCCTATGCGATCGCGCGTAGTGGGTGCGACGTAGCGTGGTTCGGGTGCAGTGACGGTAACCTCGGCGAGTTCTTCCTCGACCGCGGTTGAGCCGGTGGCCGAAGTCGCCGCCAGGGCCAGCAATGCGCACAGTGGAATCGCCCTGGACATTCGTTCCCCCGGGCGGGAACCCGATCACCACATCAGGTCGTCGGGTACCGCGAAATCCTTGTAGGGATCATCTTCGGCCGGCTTCGCATCCGGCTTGTTGAGGTGCAGCAGCGCCTTTTCAACACGCGCAAAGATCTGCTCGCCGATGGCCGCGGGCACGAAGGCAAAGCGGCCCTCGCAGCGCACGATGGCCAGCTGGCCGGAAACCAGCTGCCGGCGCAGGTCGGGATTGACCTCGATGCGACGGATCTGGCCGTGGTCCGTGAAGTTGTAGAAGTCCTCGCTTTCCACGCGTGGCACCTGGTGCGCCGCGACAAGCTGCCTGATCTCGGCGTACCTGGCGCGCCGCTCCAGCTTTTCCTGTTTGCGGCGGTTGGCCTCGGCATCTTTCGCAAGCTTTTCGGCGGCGGCTTTTTGCGCCGCGAGCTGCGCTGGCGTGGGGCCGGGCGGCGGACGCTGCTTGCCGCGGGGGGCCTTGTAGGCCTGCTGGCGGTGGTCACGCTCGGCGCGCTGCACCTGCTGCTCCGACACCAGGCCCGCCTTCAGAAGCTGTTCGCGCAGTGAAAGACTCATGCCGCGCATTCTACCGCCGCGGCGGCATCGGGTACGATATCCATCTTCCCCGGAGAACTGACCATGCAGCGATTCACTTCCTCCGCCGCGGTGCTTTTGCTGGCATTTGCTTCGGCGGCCATGGCCGTGCCCGACGAAAGTGGCAACCTGGTGGCGCCCGGCGAGGCCGAGGCGGGCGTGTCCGGCGATGGCGAGATGGCCGCGCGGCTGAACTACAACGTGGGCTTCGAAAAGTTCGAGCAGGCGAAGCGCCTGGAGATGGAGGGCGCCAGCCTCAAGGGTGCCGCGGCGAAGCAGAACGAGACCGGGGTGCTGCAGGGCATGCGCGAGGCGCGCGACAAGTTCCGCGCTGCCGCCGCGGCCAATCCGGCCATGAAGGAAGCCTGGAACATGGTGGGCTACACCAGCCGTCGCCTGGGCGACTACCAGGAATCGCTGTCTGCCTACGACAAGGCGCTGGCGCTGGCGCCCGGGTATCCCGAGGCAATCGAATATCGCGCCGAACTGTTCGTGCTCACCGGCAAGTTCGAGGAAGCAAAGGCGGCCCATGCGCAGCTGCAGAAGTCCTCGCCGTCCTATGCCGACACGCTGGAGCAGTCGATGCGCGACTGGGCGAAGCGCAAGGATGCGCCCGGCAGCACCGCGGCTGGTCGTGACGCCTTCGTGGCCTGGGTGAGCAAGCTATAGCAGACGGCTGGCGGCAGCCACACCCGACAGCCAGGCGCCATGCACCGTGCCGTAGTGATGCACGGCGCAGGCTTCGCCGGCAAAGTGCAATCGCGGCGACACGGGCGCCGCCAGCGCTTCACGCGCGCCGGCATGTCCGGGCCGCGCCGCTGAATAGGAGCCCAGCGAAAGAGGGTCCGACCCCCACGCCGTGGCAAGCGCAGGTCCCAGTTCCCTGAGTGCGTCCGCGCCGAACAGCCGCGCAAATTCCTCGCGCGCAAACTCCTCCAGTGCGCCCTGCTGCTCCAGCTCCCACGACAGGTCACCGCCGAAATAGGCCATCAGCAGCGGTTGGTCACTGGCGCGCACCGTCCAGCTGCAGGTGCGCGAGGTAGTGACTGACCCGAGGAAATGCGGCGGCAGGTCGGCGGCGATGCCGGATTCGCGCAGCTGGAAGAACACCTTGTTGCACACGCCCAGTGGCAGGTTGGCGATGGCTTGGACATGTGCGGGCGGCAGCGGTGGATGGAAGGCAATGGCTTCGCGGGCCAGCAGCGCCGTGGGCAAGGTGACGATGGCGGCGCCCGCCTCGATGCGGCCTGCGCTGCTGTCGATGCGCAGGGTCGCGCCCGACCAGTCGATGGCGGTGACCTGGGCGTGCTGCACGGGCAACGCACGAGCCGCCGCCACCACCACCGCTCCCAGGCCTTCATGCACGCTCCAGTTGGCATCCGAGTCGGCATAGTTGTGCATGTCGACGGTGGATACTGCCGCGGTTTCGACGCCCACTGCCCAGGTCATCACGGCGTCGAAACGCGGACGATGCTCGTCCTGCGGCACGACCTGCGCCACGGGCACATCGCGCCCGGCCATGGCGGCCGCGGCCACCAGCGCGTGGTAGTGCCGGTCATGGTCGGCGATGGCGGCGCGCTCCCCGGCAGTGGGCACATGCGCCCCGATGCAGGCCTGTGGTCCCCAGCCTGGTTCGCGCTGCACGAGGGTGAAACCGGCGTCACGGGCCAGATCCGTCCAGGCGTTTTCCCTGGCGAAGTGCAGCCAGCTGGCGCCCAGGTCGGCCGGCACACCCTGCAGCTGGCCGGTGAAGGCGCGACCACCCACGCGCTGGCGTGCTTCGAGCAGGATGATGCGCCGGCCGGCCGCGTGCAGCTGCCTGCCGGCAGCGATGCCGGCGGCGCCGGCGCCGATGATGGCCACGTCAAAGGCTGCCATGAGAGGGCAGTGTACTTGCTACCATTGCCGCCGCATGAAGGACCTTCAACATCTGCTCGCGAACAACCGGCGCTGGGCGGCAGAACGCGTCCGCCAGGATCCCGAATTCTTCTCGCGCCTCGTGGCGCAACAGTCACCACGCTACCTGTGGATCGGCTGCGCCGACAGCCGCGTGCCTGCCAACGAGATCGTCGATCTCGCGCCGGGCGAGCTGTTCGTCCATCGCAACGTGGCCAATGTGGTGGTGCACAGCGACCTGAACTGCCTGTCGGTGATCCAGTTCGCCGTCGATGTGCTGAAGGTGGAGCACATCATCGTCACCGGCCACTACGGCTGCGGTGGCGTGGCCGCGGCCATGCGCTCGGAGTCGGTGGGGCTGGCCGACAACTGGCTGCGGCATGTGCAGGACATCCGTGACCGGCACACCGGCGATCTGGCCGCCGCCGGCGCCGAGGCGGTCAACCGCCTGTGCGAGCTCAACGTGCTCGAACAGGCGCTGAACGTCTGCCGCACCACCGTGGTGAAGGATGCCTGGGCGCGCGGCCAGGACCTGACCGTGCACGGCCTGATCTATTCAGTGGCCGACGGCCTGGTGCGCGACCTGAACTTCCGCGCCAGTGCGCAGAACGACCCGACGGATGTGTTTGCGCAGGCGCTGTGCCTGCCCAGGCCGGACTAGGCGCGCGCGGCCGGGAGCTGCCACCGGACGGTGAGGCCAGGGGCTGCATCCTCGAAACGCAGCGTCGAATGATGCCGGTGGGCGACGGCTGAAACCAGGCTCAGCCCCAGCCCCGCGCCGGGCGCGGCTGCGGTGGCCGGGGCACGGAAGAAGCGCTCGACGATGTGCAGGCGATGTTCCTCCGCCACGCCGGGGCCATTGTCGGTGACTGTGATTTCCACCTGTTTGCCACTGCGCCGCGCGGAAAGATGTATCCGCCCGTCCTCGGGCGTGTACTTGATCGCATTGTCGAGCAGGTTGCAGCTGGCCTGGAACAGCAGCTCGCGATCGCCCTCCACGGCGAGGCCATCGTCGATGGCCACCAGCAACGACTGGCGACGCTCCTCGGCCAGTGGCGCATAGAGTTCCACGGCGTCGCGCAGCAGGGTGGACAGGTCAATCCGCGCGACGGCGCCGCCATGCCGGCCGCTTTCGATGCGCGCGATCCGCAGCACGGCGTCGAATGTTTTTTCGAGGCCTTCTGTTTCCGCCATCACCCCATCGAGGGCATCAGTGCCCAGGGGCGTGTCGGCGTCACGCAGGCCTTCGAGGCGGGCGCGCAGGCGGGCCAGCGGGGTGCGCAGCTCGTGGGCCACGTTGTCGGACACACGCCGCACGGATTCGAACAGCTGCTCGATGCGGGCGAGCATGTTGTTCAGCGTGGCGTTGAGCTGCTCGAACTCATCGTCGCTGCCGCTGGCCGGGATGCGCCCCGAAAGGTCGCCTTCCATCACGCGTCGCGCTGCGCCCGTCACGGCGGCGAGGCGGCGTCCGATCACGCGGCTCATCAGCAGGCCCCCCGCGAGGCCAAGCAGCAGGGTGCTGCCAACCACGCCAACCACGGCGGTGAGCAGCTTCTCTTCCACTTCATCGATATCCTCGATGTCGCGTCCCACCAGCAGGTGCATGCCGCCATCGAGCGCCACATTCAGCAGCAGCGCCTCGTGGTCGAGTTGCTCTCCCTGTTCGAAGCTGTCCGCATCCAGGCGCTGCCAGCGCCGCCGGGAGGCGGCGGGCAGGCTGGCGAGGCTCGTGGCGATCACGGCGCCGTCGGAGGCAAGCAGGGCGTGGTAGGGCAGCCGTGCTGCGGCGCCGGCTTGCCGCTGTGCCAGCGCCTCGACCAGGGCGTCGCTGCCGCCGCGCTGGAAGGTGGACACCAGCGCAGCGGCCTCGCTGCCGATGCGCTGCTTCACGGCTTCAAGCGGTGCACGCACGGTGACCCAGTACTGCACTGCGCCCAGCAGCAGCACGGAGGTGCAGAACAGCGCCATGTACAGCAGTGCCAGCCGCAGCGACAGGCTCAGCCGCAGGCTCATGCCGGCTCAGCCACCATGTAGCCAGCGCCGCGCACGGTGCGGATCAGTGGTTCGGCCGCGTCGCGATCCACCTTCTGCCGCAGGCGGCTCACATGCTGGTCGATGACATTGGTCTGCGGATCGAAGTGGTAATTCCAGACATGCTCCAGCAGCATGGATCGCGTGACCACACGACCCGCATTGCGCACCAGGTATTCCAGGATGCGGAACTCCCGTTCGGTGAGGGCGATGCGCAGGCCGCCGCGCTGCACGGTGCGGGCCGGCAGGTCGATCTCCAGGTCGCCGGCCACCAGCCGGGTGGCTTCGGCAATGGCAGGGGTGCGGCGTCCCAGGGCCATGACGCGTGCCAGCAGCTCCGACATCGCAAAGGGCTTGGCCAGGTAATCATCACCGCCGGCCTCGAGGCCGGCCACCCGCTCGTCCACGTCGCCCAGGGCACTCAGCAGCAGTACCGGCGTGGCATTGCCGGTGGCGCGCAGGGTCTTCAGCACGGTGAGGCCATCCATGCGCGGCAGCATGCGGTCGAGCACGATGACATCGAACTCCCCGCTAGCCGCCAGCAGCAGGCCTTCGCGCCCGTCGGGGGAGTGCTGCAGCGTGTGGCCGCTGTTGCGCAGGCTGTTGGCCACATGTGCGGTGACCCGCGCGTCATCTTCGACGAGGAGTATGCGCATCCGGGCAGATGTAGCAGGAATCCCCGGTGATTTCATGACGGAAAACAAATGC
>JALYWF010000085.1 GCA_030852845.1 Pseudomonadota bacterium | reverse complement strand
TCTCGCGCGGCATGGTCATCGTCGACACGGCACCCGGGCGGCAGGAGGTCCAGGCCGTGTGCATGATGCTGCCGGCGGGCCTCGCGGTGGCGCGGTCCATCATGGCCTTGCCCGCGGCCGAGAGCTTTGCCTCGGGAACCATGATGCCGAAGGTGCGCGGCTCCCAGATGCCGCTGAAGCGGGGCACGGCGGGGGCGTCCTGTGAGCTCGCCGCAGCCTTGGCGGGTTTCGCCGCAGCTGCCGCGGGCGGCGGGACGGACTTGCGCACCGCTGGCTCACCCTGCGCAATGCGGTCCGGGCAGACGTCGTCTGTTACCTGCGCCCCGCGCTCGCGATGGAAGTGCAGCACGGTTTCCCAGGGCTGCGTGAAGGTCTGCGGATCTTCGATGGTGATGCGGTCTTCGAGTCGACCATCAGGCAGCACCCGCAGGCGTTCGGTCAGCACCATTTCTTCGGAGCGCGGCAGGCCGGATGCGTCGACGATGGTGGCGTCGATCAGGCCCGTGGTGCGGATCACCAGCGTGTCGCCTTCCCAGTGTCCATTGGCGAAACCCATGGTCAGCGGCAGCGGCGGATCGACGGGTTCGCCTTTCATGTCGACGACGCGATGCGTGCGATACCAGCTATGGATGAAGGCCAGGTAGTCGCCGTCGCTGCGGATCTCGAACGGGTAGGGCATGGTGAGGACGCGCGGCATGCCCGGGCTGGCGCACCAGCTGGTCTGGTCGAAGGAGGTGTCGCCTGCCGAAAGTCGTTCCAGGCGTGCCTTGTGCAGTTCGGCGGCGTCGGGTGTGAGCGGCGGCGCCTTGCCATCAACGGTGCGCAGCTGCTGGGGGGCTTCGTCGGGCACCCAGATTCCCAGTACCGCCTCGGGGCCCTTGGTGGGGTAGTCGCTTGCAGACCCGGCGCTGCAGGCAGCCAGCACCGCGGCGCTGGCCAGCACGGTGAGGTGGCGCAGGCGCATCACGGGCTCCTCGGCGCCGGAGCGCCGCCGGGGGCGGGGCCACGCGCACCGCCGGCTCCGGGACCGCCGGGCCCACCTGGCCCACCTGGACCACCTGGACCACCGGGGCCACGCGCGCCGGGACCGCCGCGGCCTCCACCGACCTGCGCGGCTACGCCCTTCAGTTCGGTTCCGTCAGCCTTGGTCAGCACACGCAAGGTGCCATAGGGTTTGCCACTGCGCGCCGGCGACAGTGTCATGGTGACCTCGTCACCGATCTTCACGCTGTCTTTCTTCCAGCCCATGTTGATGTTGAGGCTGGGAGAGCCGATCTCCACTGACCACTGTTCGGACTTGCCGTCTTTTGCGGGAACCAGCAACTGGATATAGGAGTGCGGGTTGGTCCACTGCACTTCCTTCACCTTGCCCTTGATGGTGGTCTGCTTCGTGTAATCGAATTCGGCCGTGGAGTGATGTGCGGTGGCGAAGCCTCCCGCCGCCAGCAGCAATGTCGGCAATACCGCGGCCAGCAGCCGCCTCCGGATGGTTTGCATGATTCCCCCTTTGCTCGTTTTCCGGCACTTACGCCGGATCCAAATAATATTAGTAGTATCGCCTCACCTTGCCCTCCTGGAGACACAGAAATGAAAAAATTCCATGCCTGGGGAATTAATCGGCAGCTCGTCGTTGCGGCATTGCTGCTATGCAGCATCGGGACTGCAGGGGCAGCAGCACCGCCACCGCTGGATCCGGCGGTGCAGAAGGTCATCGACCGTACGTTGATCCGCGAGCTGATGGACCTCTACGGCACCGTGCATGATGTGGGCACACCAGAGCAATACGCCGATCTGTTCACGGCCGATGGCGAGATCAGCAGCGGCGGACGCGTGATGGTCAAAGGGCGCGAGGCGCTGATGGCACAGGCCGTGCGCGACCACGAGCGCTATACCGAGACCGACGCACAGGGCCGCAAGAGTTCCATCATGCGGCATCTGATCAGCAACGCGCAGATCACGATCACCGGCGCCGATACCGCCGAAGGCAACTGCTACGTCACCACGGTGGTGAGGAAGGGCAATGTCGGCCCGGCCATCCTCAGCATCTCGCGTTACATCGACCGTTACGTGAAGACCAATGGCGAGTGGCGCATCAAGAACCGGCAGATCCTGCTGGAATTTGGCAACGGCGAGCTGGCCTCATCGATGGGATTCCGCTGATCCCCCGGCGTCCGTGTCGGTTTCATAGCCCCAGGCATTCGCAAAACGAATGCCTGGGGCGAATGACGCAATGTTTTCCGCCAATGTGAAGCGTCGGCCGTGCACCAGCCATTAGGCTGCTGATTGATCCACACGGGAAGCGTCCACATGAGCATCACTCGTCCATCGGCCTTTGGCCTGCTGCGCGCAGCGGGAATCGCCACCATCGGAATCCTGCTGCAGGGCTGCGCCACGTCGCGCGCACCGCTGGCACCCCTCACGCCCATCACGGTGTCGGGCAGCTACTGGATCGAGCTGTCCCCCGTCCTGGTGGCGGCAAACAGCTTCTATCCCACGACGCTGAAAGTGGATGAGGGCGGCATCACGCGCATCACTTCAGGTGAGGCAGACCTCGCCACCAATGCGGAGACGCAGCTGCTGCGCGAGTCCATCCGCAATCCGGACCTGCGCATCATCATGACGGTCACGGAAAGTTTCTACCGGCTGGTCGGCCGCCGGTCCGCGGGCATCAGCAGCATGGCGGACCTCCGGGGCAAGCGCATCATGACGCCGCGCATGACCTCCGCCCACTATTACCTGGTGGCCATGCTGCGCAGCGCCGGCATCCAGGAGAGCGAGGTGACCATCGTTAACCTGCCGCGGGCGGAGAACACCCTGGCCAGCATCGACCTGATGTCGGATGCGTTGCAGAAGGGCGAAGTGGACGTGATTTCCATCTGGGAGCCCGAGCCCGAGGATGCCATCCACAAACTGGGCAGCGACGCTATCGTGCTGCAGGACCGTTCGGTCTACCGGGAGGTGTTCAACCTGCACGCGCGCGCCACCGACTTGGCCGACCCGGAAAAGCGCCGCTCCATCGTGGCCTTTGTGCGGGCGGTGGCTGATGCGACCGCTGCGCTGCAGAAGAGTCCGGAAAAGCACTGGGCGCATGTTTCCGGCGTCACGAAGTACACCCGTGAGCAGATCGGCTGGGGCTGGCCGGAGATGGAATTCCCCGTGAAGATCATCCCCGACATGCTGGACGTGCTCGAGGTGGAAGAGGCCTGGGTGGCCAACAACATGAATCGCGCGCCCCGCCCCCGTGCAGAGCTGGCCAGGCTGATCGACTATTCTGTGCTGGAGGAGGCGCTGGCGCGCCGCTGACAGGAGAAGCACACATGAAAAGAATCGCTGCACTCGCATTGCTGGCCGTCCTGCCGCTGCACGCCGCCCACGCCCAGGTGACCCGCGCCAAGGTCACTGGTGGCGAGGTGAGTGGTGTGGCCGAAGGCGCCATCTCGATCTTCAAGGGCATTCCCTTTGCCGCTCCGCCGGTGGGTGACCTGCGCTGGAAGGCGCCGGCTCCCGTCAAGCCCTGGACGGGAGTGCGGAAAGCCGATGCCTTCGCTGATGCCTGCATGCAGGCACCCAATACGCAGGGCAACACGGCACCGGTGAGCGAGGACTGCCTGTACCTGAATGTGTGGACGCCTGCGAAGAACGCCAGCGCGAAGTTGCCCGTGATCGTGTGGATCCACGGCGGCGGCTACGTGGGTGGTTCCACCAGCATTCCCATGTACGACGGCACCGGCTTCGCAAAGAAGGGCGTGGTGCTCGTGAGCCTGGCATATCGCCTGGGCCCCTATGGGTTCATGGCGCATCCGGAGCTCAGCCGGGAGTCGGGCAAGGGCTCCGGCGCCTATGGCATCCAGGACCTTGTGACGGGGCTCGAATGGGTGCGCGCGAATGTGGCGGCATTCGGCGGGGATCCCGGCAACGTGACCATCTTCGGGCATTCGGCCGGGGCCGGCGCGGTGAGTTTCCTCGCCGCCAGCCCGCTGGCAAAGGGCATGTTTCACCGGGTCATTGCCATGAGCGGCGGATCCTTCGCGCCGCTGCAGACGGCGGAGCAGGGCGGCTTCGGCATGAGCATTCCCTCGCTCAAGCTGGCGGAGTCCACTGGCGTCGCCTTTCTGGCCAAGCTCGGCGCCGGCAACATCGCCGCGGCGCGCAAGCTCGGTGCGGATGCGATCCAGGCCGCCACCGGTGGTGGCATGTCCTTCCGTCCGGCCGCTGACGGCCATGTGCTGTCGAATGACCTGTTCACCCTCTATGGGCAGGGCAGGTTCAACGACACGCCCGTGCTCGTCGGACATACATCGGATGAAACGCTCTCCTTCGGCGGCAACACCTCGGTCACCCCTGCCGATTTCGAGAAGCAGACCCGCACCCAGTTCGGTGCCCACGCGCCGGCGGTGCTCGGTGCATATCCCCATGCCACCGATACGGATGCCGTGCGGGCCACGCGGCACGTGCGCAACGACACTTCCTTTGCATGGAATGCCTGGACCTGGGCGCGGCAGCAGACCCGCCATGGCAAGGGCAGGGTGTTCAGCTACTACTACGACAACCACGCTCCGCAGGCCGAAGGCTCGGGCCATGGCAGCGACGTGCCCTTTGCCTTCCAGACGCTGGCCACGCGACAGGCGCCCAGTGAGCAGGACCGCGCCCTGTCCGACGCCATCAGTTCCTACTTCGTCAATTTTGCGGTGAAGGGCGATCCCAATGGCAACGGCCTGCCCCGCTGGCCGGCGTTCAACGACAAGGACCAGCAGGTGATGGTGTTCAAGGGCACCGCCGCTGCGGCGACCTACCCGGCGCTGCAGAAGGTCAGGGTGTTCGATCCCTACTTCGAGCAGTTGCGCAAGCAGAAGTAGCGCATCAGGCCGGCTTCGCCACCATGAGGTAGAACACCACCAGCATGGCGGCGAAGGCCGGGTAGCCAAGCAGTTCCCAGCGGCGCGCAAGGGTCCAGTATTCACGTGGCAGGCTGCTGCCCTCCCTGCGCGCCATGTCGGCCAACCGTGCCATGCGGACCTGCAGGAACAGCACCGGTATCCAGCACGCTCCCGCCAGCACATACAGCGCAATCGAGCCGTGGATCCACGTCATGGAAAGCGGCCAGCCGGCCTTCTGCATCATCATCACGCCGGTAACTGGCTGGATGATTGCCGCCGGCGTCGTGAAATACCAGTCGGCTCGCACCACCAGCTTTGCCACGACGTCGATGGCCTCGACCGATTTCGAGCGGTTGGTGAAGAACAGGTAGAACGCCGATCCGAAGCCCGTGCCCACCAGCAGGACGGAAGAGACAACGTGTATGGTCTTCAGCGTGAGGTAGTCCATCTGGGCTCTCCGGCCACCAGCACTGCAAGGATGGCGAGCATGGGCAGGTTCTTCACGATGGGACCGAAGGGGTGCGACAGCCATTCCGGCAGGGCAAAGGCGATGATGAGGGTGTAGGCGACGATCAATGCAGCCTGTGCCAGCCATGTTGAACGCCTGGGCCACAGCAGGGTGGCTACACCCAGTGCGAAATCCAGCGCCGCAGAGCCATACAGCGCCAGCACGCCGACACTGCCTGTGAGGCCGGTGCGGGCCAGCATCGCCAGGCTGTCGGCCTGGGGGTGGATGAATGCGCTGACCAGTGCGGAGATGAACCACACAGCGGCCAGTGAGATGCGCAGCAGGGGGAACTGCCACTCCCGCAGCGCGCGCGCACCGAGGCGTTCTGCCTCTGGCCCGCGGATGAATCCTTCGAGGCCGCGTGGTGGGGCACCCAGCAGTCTTTCGAAGCCTGCCGGATCACTCGCGCTGCCTTGCTGCAACATCCGCCAGGTTTCCGGATTCAGCGGCAGGCCTGGAATCAAGCCTGCCAATTGCGCAGTGACGGCCATGACCGGACGGGGAACCGTGAGCCAGATCGCCGGCCCAAGACCGAAAGACTCACGATACGCGGCGATCATGCCGCGCAACGAATGTGCGGTGGCGCCGACGCAGTCGATCTGCTGGCAGGGTGGCGTGTCTTCATGCAGCGCCGCGACCACTGCTGCAGCCAGGTCATCGATGTGGACGGGCTGGAAGCGCGCCTGGGCGGGCAGGGCCGGCAGGGCGATGACCGGCAGGGTGGCAAGTCGACGGAAAGCCGCTGCGGAGGCGCCGTTCTCACCATAGACCAGTGATGGACGCAGGATCTGCCATTCCAGCGGCAACTGCATCAGCGCAGTGTCCGCGGCGAACTTGGTGCGGAAATAGCCGGTGTCCCCGGTATCTGCACCCAGGGCGGAGATCTGCACCACTCGTCGCACGCCGGCAGTGGCGCAGGCCTGGAACAGCGCGACAGGTGCACGCTGGTGCAAGTCGATGAAAAGCGAGCCCGGTCGCTCGGCGATGATGCCGATAGCGTTGATTACTGCGTCGACCCCGGCGAGGCGGGGCAACCAGACTTCGGGGCGGGTATCGACCGCATAGTTGATGGCCACGTCCCCCGGCGCACCGGGTCGCCGCACGCCACGAATGACCTCGTGGCCGGCCGCGCGTAGGGCCACTGCCAGCGCGCTGCCGATGAAGCCGGATGCACCACATACCAGCACCCTCATGACGACTTTCCCTTGCCGCGTACCGCGCGGCTGATCTTTGCCGTGAGCCCGAGCGTGCGCATCAGCGATTCAGGCCGCATGCGCAGCAGTTCGTCGGAGAGTGTGGTCATGATCTCCAGGAAACGCAGCGTCTCCTCGATGCGCTGCCTTGCGCCCTGTGGTTCACGCGCGGCTCCCGGGGAGTCCAGGCAGTCCTTCAGGGCCTGCATGGTGGGATCAATTTCCCGTTGCCTGCGCCCGGCCACTATGAGCTTGAAGAGTTCCCACACGTCGGTGGAGGTTTCGAAGTGGTCACGCCGGTCGCCGCGTACGTGCACCACGCGGACCAGGTTCCATGCCTGCAGTTCCTTCAGGCTGTTGCTCACGTTCGAACGAGCAACGCCCAGCGTGCCGGTGATGTCCTCGGCATTCAGGGGCCGGCCGGTGATGTAGAGCAGGGCGTGGATCTGGGCCACGGTGCGGTTGACGCCCCAGCGTGAGCCCATCTCTCCCCAGTGGAGCACGAACCGTTCGGTGATGCCGGTGAGTTCCATGGCGTCATTCTGACGATTCCGTAATATCTGTCAAGACAGAAATACACGGATTTGTCGGCTGGTGTGGCGGCGTCGGGTAATTCCTACCAATCCTCTGGCCGCGCCGGACTGGCTCGCTATCAGGGAAGGCCTACCTTTGTGCTGTCGATCTGTCAGGCAAGGAGCAGTCATGGCAAACCGGGACCGAACAGACCCGCTGCGCAGTGCGCAGAACGAGATCTTCCGCGGCATCGACGAGAGCCGGGGCAGTCTGCTGAACTCACAAGGCGGCACACGCGGCAGTGACGTGGGCAATACCAAGCCACGGGCGGAGAACGAACTGGACGAGAAAGAACCCCCAGCGCGAACCCCTGGCCACAAGAAGCCCTGATCAGCATTCCAGGCGGCCAGTGCAGGCTGGCCGCTGCACCACTGGCCCGGTGATGCGCACCCCGATAACATCGGATGTGTTCAACGTACTTATCTGTAGGACTGGGCCTACACACTGATGGGGTCGATTGAATTCGGCGGGTTCCTCTCGGGTGGAGGGGAACTGGGCGCACTGATGCGCACGCACGACTGGAATTCCACCGCACTGGGCGCGCCCGAGTCATGGCCACAGAGCCTGAAGACTGCCGTCCGCATCATGCTCACTTCGCGCCAGCCTATCTGGATCGGATGGGGCGAAGAGCTGGTCTACCTCTACAACGATCCGTACAAGTCCATCATTGGTGGCAAACACCCGTGGGCTCTCGGCCGCCCCACGCACATCGTGTGGAAGGAGCTCTGGCCGAGCATCGGGCCGATGCTCGCCACCGCCATGCGGGGCGACGCGGGCACCTACGTGGAAGACCAGCTGCTGATCATGGAGCGCAATGGCTATCCGGAAGAGACCTACTACACTTTTTCATACAGTCCGATCCCCGATGATGACGGCAGTGCCGGCGGCATCATCTGCGCGAACACCGATGAAACGCAGCGCGTGCTCGGTGAGCGGCAAATCAACCTGCTGCGCGAGTTGGCGGCACGCACGGTGGATGCGCGCACGCCCATCGATGCCTGCCGGCGCGCGGCAACTGCCCTCGCCACCAACGCGCGCGACCTGCCGTTCGCAATGCTCTACTTGGCTGATGCCCACGGGAATTTCCATCTCGCGGGCTTTGCGGGCATCGAAGCGGAGCATCCGGCGGCGCTCCCCTTTGTAGACGCGGATGACAACACGCCCTGGCCCCTGGGCGATTCGCTGCGGGCGGGTGCCATGCGCGTAATCGATGTGCCGCAGGGCGCGTCGGCACCCGTGCTGCCACGGGGAAGTTGGGAGGTGCCGCCCGCCAGGGTTGCGGTCATTCCACTGCCCGGGGGTGGTGAAAGCGCCGGTGCTGGTGTGCTGGTCGCGGGACTGAATCCGTTCCGCCTGTTCGATGAGGGCTATCGCGGATTCCTCGCGCTTGCCGCAGGGCAGATCGGCACCGCCATTGCCAATGCCGAGGCTTATGAAGCCGCGCGCAAGCGTGCCGAAGCGCTGGCAGAGATAGACCGTGCGAAAACGCTCTTCTTCTCCAATGTCAGTCACGAATTCCGTACCCCGCTCACGCTGATGCTCGCGCCGCTGGAGGATGCGCTGGCCGAAGCCAACATACTGGCGCCGGAACAGCGCGAGCGCCTTGAATTCGCGCACCGCAATGCGCTGCGGTTGCAGCGGCTGGTCAATTCACTGCTGGACTTCGCGCGCATGGAGGCCGGTCGTGTACGGGCGACTTTCCGGCCCACTGACCTTGCCACGCTGACCAGGGACCTGGCTTCTGCCTTCCGTTCCGCCACTGACCGTGCCGGCCTGAAGCTGGAAGTGCATGCGCCGTCCCTGGGGCCGGACGTGTATGTGGACCGGGACATGTGGGAGAAGATCGTCCTCAACCTGTTGTCGAATGCCTTCAAGTTCACCCTGGAAGGTGGAATCCGGGTGGAACTGGTCCGGGAAGCCGGCAGCGTTCGTCTCTCCGTCATCGACACCGGCATCGGAGTGCCGGCGGAGGAACTGCCGCGCCTGTTCGAGCGGTTCCACCGGGTGGAAGGTGCGAAAGGCAGATCCTACGAGGGCAGTGGCATTGGCCTTGCGCTGGTGAACGACCTGGTCGCCGCGCATGGCGGACAGATCCACGTCGACAGTGAGCTGGCGCGCGGCAGCACGTTCACCGTTACCTTGCCAGTCGGGCGCGCCCACCTGCCGGCAGACCAGGTCAGCGAGGAAGCGGCACCTGAACCGGTGGTATCCCGCGCCGGGCCCTTCGTGCAGGAGGCGATGCGCTGGATTCCTGCCACACCCGCCGAGGCCGGTTCGAGTGGCGAATTGCAGTCCGATGCCGAGGTGCTCAACGACATGAGCCTCATCGCCCCGGCACAGGCGGTCGGCCATGGCCACCGCGTGCTGCTGGCAGATGACAACGCGGACCTGCGCGCCTACATCACCCGCCTGCTCCGCCAGCGGGGCTACCGGGTGGAGACCGTGGATGACGGCGAGGCCGCATTGGCGGCAATCAGCGCGCGCAAGCCAGACCTGCTGATCACCGATGTGATGATGCCGCGCATGAACGGCATGGAACTGCTGCAGGCCATCCGCCGGGACCCGTCGCTGCGCGATCTGTGCGTCATCCTGCTTTCGGCCCGGGCTGGCGAGGAAGCGCGTGTCGAGGGGCTGGACGCTGGCGCGGACGACTACCTGGTCAAGCCGTTCTCGGCACGCGAGCTGGTCGCCCGTGTGGATTCGCATCTGGCGATGTCACGCCTGCGGCATGACACCACAGCCGCGCTGCGCGATGAGGCGCGGCTGCTGGAGGCGCTGAACCGCACTGCCGCCAACCTGGCAGGACAGCTGGAACTGGGCCGCGTGGTGCAGATGGTGACCGACGCCGGCGTGGAGCTCAGCGGTGCGCAGTTTGGTGCGTTCTTCTACAACGTGAAGAACGCGGCGGGCGAGAGCTACACGTTGTACACACTCTCTGGCGTGGACCGGTCGAAGTTCGAGCGCTTCCCCATGCCCCGCAACACGGCGGTGTTCGGTCCCACGTTCGAGGGCAAGGGAGTCGTACGCTCCGAGGACATCACCCGCGATCCGCGATATGGCCACAACGCCCCTTACCGCGGCATGCCCGAGGGCCACCTGCCGGTCAGAAGTTACCTGGCCGTGCCGGTGATGGCACATGACGGCGAGGTGATGGGCGGGTTGTTCTTCGGCCATCCGGACCCCGGCCGTTTCACGGAACGCCACGAACGCATCATGAATGGCATTGCAGGGCAGGCGGCTGTGGCCATCGACAACGCGCGCCTGTACGAAGCCGCCCAGCGCGAGATTGTCCAGCGAACCGCGGCCGAGGCGGCGTTGCAGGAGCTCAACGAGCAGCTTGAGGAACGTGTGGCCACGGAGATCCACGTACGCACCCAGGCAGAGGCGGCGCTGCAGCAAGCGCAGAAGATGGAGGCCATCGGCCAGCTGACAGGTGGCGTGGCGCATGACTTCAACAACCTGCTGCAGGTGATCTCCGGCAACCTGCAGTTGCTGGGGCGGGATGTGGCGGGCAACGAGCGGGCCGAGCAGCGGGTGCAGAACGCCCTCACGGGCGTCTCGCGCGGTGCGCGCCTGGCATCGCAGCTGCTGGCCTTCGGCCGCCGCCAGGCGCTTGAACCCAAGGTGATCAACGTCGGCCGCTTCATCCGCGGCATGGATGACCTGCTGCGTCGCGCATTGGGCGAGGAGATCGAGATAGAGACCACGGTCTCCGGCGGCCTCTGGAACACCTTCGCCGATCCCGGCCAGGTCGAGAACGCACTGCTGAACCTCGCGATCAACGCGCGCGATGCCATGAACGGTCGCGGCAGGATGACCATCGAGGTGGGCAATGCCTTCCTCGACGATGAATACGTGGCCTCACATGCCGACGTCGTTGCCGGTCAGTACGTGATGCTGGCGGTGACCGACACTGGCACCGGGATCGCGGCGGAAATCATCGACAAGGTGTTCGAGCCCTTCTTCACCACCAAGGCGGAAGGCCGCGGCACCGGGCTGGGCCTGTCGATGGTGTACGGCTTCGCCAGGCAGTCCGGCGGGCACGTGAAGATCTACTCGGAGGTCGGCCTCGGCACGACGGTGAAGTTGTACCTGCCGCGGTCGGTGGCCAGCGAGGATATGGTGGTGGAGACCAGCCCGCAGCCGGAGGTGGGTGGCACCGAAACCGTGCTGGTGGTGGAGGATGACGAGCAGGTGCGCGCCACGGCCGTGGAGATGCTCACCGATCTTGGCTATCGCGTGCTGAAGGCCTCCGATGCGGCCAGCGCGCTGGCCATCGTGGAGAGCGGGCTGCCCATCGACCTGCTGTTCACCGATGTGGTGATGCCCGGTCCCCTGCGCAGCACGGAGCTGGCCCGCCGTTCCCGCGAACGGCTGCCCGGCATTGCCGTGCTGTTCACCTCCGGATACACGGAAAACGCCATCGTGCACGGTGGCAGGCTGGACGAAGGCGTGAGCCTGCTGCCCAAGCCCTACACGCGGGATGCGCTGGCCAGGAAGGTGAGGCACGTGCTGAACAACCAGCAGCAGGCCAACTCGGCCATTCGGGCTGCTGCCGGAACCCTCGCCGTGGGGGTGCCCGATGCACCTGGGTCGCCAGGCAGGTTGCAGGTGCTGGTGGTGGAGGATGAGGAAATCATCCGTCTCAGCACCATGGACATGCTGCAGGAACTGGGCCATGAGGTGCATGCCGCCGCCAGCGCGGAGCAAGCACTGGTCCTGTTGCGGGCCATGGCAATGGATGTGCTGGTCACTGATATACAGCTGCCCGGCCAGTCGGGCTTCGAACTGGCAGACGAGGCATGCGCCCTGCATCCCGGCATCGCAACGGTATTTGCTTCCGGCCGCGACCGGCTGCCCGCGGGCCGCGACGGGGTGCTGCTTCGCAAGCCCTACGACGTCGACGGCCTCGCCCGTTGCCTGGAGCGGCTCGCGCGGCAGGGTAGGCCAGTGCCTACGTAGATGCGCAGCCTGAGGCTACAGAGCCTCCGGGGTCATCGTCGTACGTTCCACCCATGCCTTCCACGGTGATCCGCTCTTTCAAATATCATCCCGAGACCAGCCGCCTGGTGATCGTGTTCCAGACCGGGCGCCAATACGCCTACTACGATGTGCCGCCAGATGTGCATGAGTCGATGCGGGCCGCCCGCTCGCGAGGCACTTTTTTCAATGAACGCATCCGTGACCGCTATTCCTATTCCCGCCTTGAAGACGCCGAGGGCGGACCCGCAGCAGGCATCTCCGGCCCGAAATCCGCGCTGGGCGGAAGGCTGATGACGTGGCTGAGGCCAATGCGCTGGAGCCAGGACTGACGCTGCGGAAGCTGGCGGAGACTTCCCGTCTCGTCGCGGCCAGCCCCTCGCGACTGGCGAAGGTGCGGGCACTCGCAGACTGCCTGGCGGCAATTCCTGCCACCGAGATCGCCGTCGCTGTCTCCTACCTTGCCGGCGTGCTGCCACAGGGGCGCATCGGCATCCGCCGCGGCGCGGTCCAGGCTGCAGCTGGGCAGACTCCGGCGGCAACGCCCCACCTTACGCTCACGGCGGTCGACCACCTGTTCCAGTCCATACAGGCGATGCGGGGCGCGGGCTCAGCTGCCGGCAGGGAGGCACTGCTGGCGAAGCTGTTTGCTGCCGCCACCGACGCGGAGCAGGATTTCCTTACCAGGCTGATCAGCGGCGAGTTGCGCCAGGGTGCACTGGATGGACTGATGGTCGAGGCCGTTGCGGCTGCCGCGCAACTGCCGGTGGGGATGGTACGCAGCGCGGCGATGTATGCCCCGGGCCTGGGTGCCCTGGCAACCGTGGCGCTGGCGGAAGGAGCGGCCGGCCTCGGCCAGTTCCACATGCGCCTGTTCGCGCCGGTGGTGCCCATGCTGGCGCAGACAGCGGCCGACGTGGCCGAGGCGCTGCATGAGTTGCCGGCCCCTGTGCAGTTCGAATGGAAGCTGGATGGCGCACGTATCCAGGTGCACAAGCGCGGCCACGAGGTGCGCATCTACACGCGCGCCCTGAACGAGATGGGAGCGGCCATCCCCGAGATCATCGCGGCGGCGCGCGCGCTGCCGGTGGAGGAGGTTGTGCTGGATGGCGAGGCACTGGCCCACGCAGAAAGCGGTCGCCCCCATGCCTTCCAGGTCACCATGCGGCGTTTTGGACGGCGGCTCAACGTCGAAGCCCTGCTCGAGGAACTGCCGATGCGCGCCTACTACTTCGACTGCCTGCTGCTGGACGGCCAGCCACTGGCCGAGCGCCCGATGAGCGAGCGCATGCAGGCACTTGACCGTGCAGTGCCGCTGGACGCGCGCATTCCGCGGCTGGTCACCGATGACGTGGATACAGCCATCGGATTCTACGAAGCGGCCCTCGCGGCAGGGCACGAAGGTGTGATGGCGAAGTCACTGGCATCCGCCTACGAGGCCGGCAACCGCGGTGCCAGCTGGATGAAGATCAAGCGCGCCCACACGCTGGACCTGGTGGTGCTTGCGGCTGAGTGGGGCAATGGCCGCCGCGCGGGATGGCTGTCGAACCTGCATCTCGGTGCACTGGATCCGGCCACGGGCGAATACGTGATGCTGGGCAAGACATTCAAGGGACTCACTGACGCGGTGCTTGCCTGGCAGACCGCGGAGCTGCTCGCGCGCGAGACCAGGCGCGATGCCGCGACGGTTCACGTGCGGCCCGAACTGGTAGTGGAGATTGCCTTCAGCGATCTGCAGGCCAGTCCGCGCTACCAGGGCGGACTGGCGCTGCGTCTCGCACGCGTGAAACGCTATCGGGAAGACAAGAGCCCCGCGGAAGCCGACACGATGGACTCGGTGCGCCGCATTCATGCGGCGCAGGGCTGAGGCTGGCTAGCGTGCGCCGCGCACCGGGAACAGCATCACGAAGCCTTTGCCGTCAGGCGTGAGGTCGTACTGGCGGCGCAGGTCACCCTGCTGGAATCCCTTGATGGGCAGCGCCTTCGGCTCGCCGCCACGGATATCCCCGCCTGCAACCTGCACATCGACCTGGTACAGCTGGCCCGACTGGTCGTCGAAATAGATTTTCGAGCCATCCGGCGCCCATTGCGGGTGCCGGCCGCCCTGCCGGGTCAACTGCACGCGCTTGCCGGTCTGGGGCAGCGGCTCGATCCACACTTCCTGGCGGCCGGTTTCGCCGGAGGCATAGGCCAGCCACTTGCCGTCCGGGGAGATCTGCGAGCTGTGCTGCTCGCTGCCCGGCAAATCCACCAGGCGCGTGACCTTCTTCGTATTGAGGTCGAACTTCGAGATGCCGTAGTCGCGCTCGCCCGTGAGGGTGATGAATACGATCTGGTCGTTGTCATACCAGCCTTCCACGGCGCGGCCGTCCACCAGGTAGATGGGCTGGATGCCGCCATCGGAGCGCTGCCAGAACAGTGCATCGGCGCCATTGCCCTGCGCCACGAACGCCACCCGGTCACCTTCGGGCGACCATACGGCGGCGACATTGCGTCGCGCGATCACGGTCACCTTCAAGGGCTGCTTGTCTTCCAGCTTGTCGAGCGGTGCCACGTAGATACGGGTCTGCTCGAACTCCTCGGCGGAGGCGGGCGGATCGGTCTGCTCGAAGGCCACCCGCCTGCCATCGCGCGACACGCGCGGAGCCAGTGCCGAGCCGGGAATGGTGCCCAGCACTTTCTTCTGCCCCTGCAGGTCGACCAGGGCGAGTTCGAAACTGGCGGGAGCCTGTTCCGCGGCGCAGGCAATGCCTGCGACAGCCAGGCCTGCGGCCAGCCAACTGGATCTTTTCATCAAACACCCCTTCGGAAGTGCGGCAAGCATAGCGGCACGGCTGGGCAACACCAACCGGGCGCAGGGAGGCTAGCCCTGCTGGCGACGTAACCTGTCGAGCTGGCGACGCTCGCGCTTGTCCGGACGATGGTCAGGTTGCGGTCGGGCCAGGGCCGCAAGCCGCCGCTGTTCACGGTACTGCGTATTGCGCTCGACGCTGGCTTCGGTTTCCGCATAGCAGGCCTGTGCCTGCGCCGCGGACCCGCGCCGCGAAGGCAGTGCCAGGACCCGCACATCGACAGTGCGCTCTGGAAGAGAGATGCTGACTTGCTGCCCGGTACGCACTTCGTGTGCGGCTTTCACCCGGTCGCCGTCGAGTTTCACCCGGCCGCCCGTCACCGCCTCTGCGGCCTGGCTGCGCGTCTTGAACAGGCGCACATGCCACAGCCACTTGTCGATGCGATGGCGCTCCCGGGCCGCGGTGTCACCTGTCATGGACGCGATGTTGCCAGCAAACCGGCGGACCGGGATCCGCCGGCCATCTCAGTGCATGGTGACGCCGGGGGAGAAGGCCAGGATGCGTCGGGGTGCATCCGTGTGTTCGTTCATGTACTCGAACATTGCCGTGTAGGCCTTTTCGAATTCCGCCTGGGCTACCGCCAGTGCAGTCTCGGCGCGCCGGAATTCGCTCTCCAGCCCCGCCAGCAGCTTCTTGCGTTCTGAATCACTCATGGCGCACCTCCTGGGGGTTTGAGGGAATCTGGGGGCGGAAGTTGCGGTTTCAAGGCATCAGCTGCCGCGGGCAGTAGTCGCAGTGCCTCCCCGGAAATATCTGGGGGCTGGCCACCGCATATCAACTACTGGTCTGCACCCGTGACGGCACGGGATCAGTAGTGCGGTGGCCTCTCGTCTTCGGGAGCGTATGCCGCCGCAGGCTGCGCCTGCGCTGCATCGAGGCGCCCCGTTAGCGCGACCAGCTGCGCGCGCAGTGCCTCGATTTCCTGCCGGCGGCGGAAAACCTCGTCACTGAGTTCACTGCTGGCCTGCTCAAGAAAGGCCACCTTCGTTTCCAGCTGCTCGAGCCGCTCTTCCATGCAATGGATGTTAGCTCATCGGGCCAGCGGGGCGGCGGGCGCTCTACTGTCAGCGCGCTCCTACGGTCTGCTTGGGGCCCGGCTGCGCGAACCGCAACACGCAGCTGTTTAGGCTTGTGAGCGTTGGCCAGGGACGGCCAGCCTTCCACCAACTTGCAGGAGGTTTCATGGGTCGTGCATCACGCGAGATGGATGTCCTGACGGAGTTGCTCGAAGTCACGCTCGACAGCGTTGCTGGCTACCGCGAGGCTGCCGCGCTTTCCGACAATACGGGATTACAGCAGCATTTCCTGCGCCGGGCAGACGAACGCGAGCGGGTTGCCGAACGGCTTGCCGAGGTGATCACCGGACTGGGCGGCCGGCCGCCCGCCGATGGCACGACGCTGGGCGCCGCGCATCGCAGCTTCATGAACCTGTGCAGCCGCTTCAATCCGGACAACCGTACGATGCTGAAGGAAGTGGCGCGCGGCGAGCACTTCCTGCGCAGCTGCTACGAGGATGTGCTGCAGGACAATGTCCTCTCCCCGCGCGCGCATGATGCCGTGCGTACCGCCTACGGTTCGGTCTGGGCCGGGGAGCAGGGCGTGACCGGCCGTTGGATGGACCACGGCCTCAGGCCGCAGGCAATGTGATGAACCCGCCAGGTTCCGCTTTAACGGGGGACCGTGCGCCGTGGACGGCTCACCGCTGAAACCTGCGGGGGAGCTACGGCGCCGACGGCTGCCCCGGCTGGCGCGATCGCCGCAGCGACCTTCCGGCCGTTCACGCTACCTGCTGGAAGGCAGCCCCGTGCCACTCGGAGCAACCTGGGATGGCCGAGGCGTCAACTTTGCACTGTTTTCCGCCCACGCGACCCACGTGGAGCTGTGCCTGTTCGACGCGCGCGGCGAGCGCGAGGTTGAACGCATCGAACTGCGCGAACGCACTGACGAGGTATGGCATGGATACCTTCCCGAGGGGCGTCCCGGGCTGCTATACGGTTACCGGGTCTACGGACCCTACGATCCCCACAACGGCCATCGCTTCAATCCCGCCAAGCTGCTGCTCGATCCCTATGCGCGCAAGCTGACCGGACCATTGCTGTGGGGCCCGGAGATCTTCGGTTACGTGCTCGGCCACCGCTCGCGCGACCTGGCCTTGGACACGCGCGACAGTGCGGCCTTCGTGCCGCGTTGCGTAGTGGTGGACACCGCGATCCCACTGCCGGCAGACCGGCCGCAAGTTCCGTGGGAGCGCACGGTGCTGTATGAGCTGCACGTGCGCGGCTACACGCGCCTTGATCCGCGCGTTGCGCCGGCTGTGCAGGGCACATTCGCGGGACTGGCCTCGGACGAGGTGGTCGCCTCGCTGCAGCGACTGGGTGTCACCTCAGTCGAGCTGCTGCCAGTGCATGCCGCCGTGGACGACGGCTTCCTGCTCGACCGCGGACTGCGCAACTACTGGGGCTACAACACCATCGGCTTCTTCGCCCCGGCGCCGCGCTATCTCTCCAGCGGCGACATCGTCGAATTCCGTGCGATGGTGCAGCGTTTCCACGCCGCCGGCATCGAGGTGATCCTCGACGTGGTTTACAACCACACAGCCGAGGGCAATGAGCTGGGCCCCACGCTCAGTTTCAAGGGCATAGACAACGCCTCCTACTACCGGCTGCAGAAGGACCGGCGCTACTACATCAATGACACCGGCACCGGGAACATGCTGGAGGCCGAACACCCTCGCACGCTGCAGCTCATCGCCGACAGCCTGCGCTACTGGGCCACCGGGATGGGCGTGGATGGATTCAGGTTCGACCTCGCCACCATCCTCGCGCGCCGGCCCGAAGGCTTCACCGAGCGCGCAGGATTCCTGGACATCTGCCTGCAGGATCCGGTGCTCTCGCGCCTCAAGCTGATCGCCGAACCCTGGGATTGCGGTCCTGGTGGTCACCAGACCGGCAACTTCCCGCCTGGCTGGGCCGAGTGGAATGACCGT
Organism: Pseudomonadota bacterium; assembly: GCA_030852845.1. Classification (GTDB taxonomy): domain Bacteria; phylum Pseudomonadota; class Gammaproteobacteria; order Steroidobacterales; family Steroidobacteraceae; genus ZC4RG30. The sequence goes on along the minus strand of JALYWF010000085.1, from coordinate 25,611 downwards.
TTCCGCAATACGGTGCGCGCCTTCTGGCGCGGCGACTTCGGCCAGCGTGGCGACCTGGCCTCGCGCCTCTGCGGCACGCCGGAACTGTTCAACCGGCGCGGCCGCAGGCCCTGGGCCAGTGTCAACTTCGTGACCGCGCACGACGGCTTCACACTGCATGACCTGGTCTCGTACGACGGCAAGCACAATGAGGCCAACGGGGATGACAACCGCGACGGCACGGACGACAACCTGTCGTGGAACCATGGCGCGGAGGGTCCCACCGAAGATGCAGGCATCCGCGCCCTGCGTGCGAAACAGAAGCGCAATCTGCTGGCCACGCTGCTGTTCGCACAGGGCACGCCCATGCTGCTGGCCGGCGATGAGGTGGGACACACCCAGCGCGGCAACAACAACGCGTACGCGCAGGACAACGAGATCAGCTGGATTGACTGGAAGGCGGTCGGCCCGGAAGGCGAGGCCTTGCGGCAGTTCACCGCGCGCCTGATCAGCCTGCGCAACCGGTACCTGCCACTGCGTCCGCCGCGCTTTCCGGGAGCGCCAGTGAAAGGCGCCCGTGAGATGAAAGATGTCGTCTGGCTCAATTGCGATGGCACCGAACTCACCACCGGGCACTGGCAGGATCCCGGGCACCGCTGCCTCGGGCTGCTGCGCAATGGCCAGGCCTGGGCCGGCGGCGCGGGCGCGGTGACGATGGCGCTGCTGTTCAACGCCCATGATGGCGACCTGCAATTCCACCTGCCGGAACCCGCGGCAGGTCGGGCGTGGCGGCAACTGTTGACCACGCATGATCCGGACGCGCCGGAGCAGTTGCTTGCAGCCGGCTCCCCGAGCCTGCTGCATGCACGTTCCGTGCAGCTGCTGGTGCTGGAATCCGCCACGTCCGCGCCGTCGCCAGCGGTCTAGCGCGTGCTACGGGCGACTTACCGGCTGCAGCTCACGCCGGATTTCGGCTTTGCGCAGGCCCGCGAGGCCTTGCCCTACCTTCACGCCCTGGGCATCAGCCATCTGTATCTCTCGCCGGTTTTCAGCAGCCGCGATGGCAGCACGCATGGCTATGACGTGATCGACCACGGGCAGATCGACCAGCAGCTGGGCGGCCGCGCGGCGTTTGATGCACTGGACACGAGGTGCCGCGAACTCGGAATGGGAATCGTGCTCGACATTGTGCCCAACCACATGGCGGTACTCGGTGCCGGCAACCAGTGGTGGACCGATGTGCTGGAAAACGGTCCGGCCTCCCGCTTCGCCAGCTACTTCGACATCGACTGGGAACCGGTCCGGAGCAGCATGCGCAACCGGCTGCTGGTGCCGGTGCTCGCCGCACCGCTGGGCGATGTCATCGACCGCGGGGAGATCAGGCTGGAGTTCCAGCCGGACTCCGGCACCTTCATCGTCTGCTACGCCAGCCACAGGTTGCCGGTGGAGCCGCGCGGCTACCCGCTGGTCTTCCGTGCCGCGGACCCGTCGCCGGAGGTGGTGCTGGACAGCGAGGCGGCCCAGGAGCTGTCCAGTCTCATGGATGCCTTCGCGGCCCTGCCGCCGCCACTGGATGCGGCAGATGAAGTGCTGCAGGTCCGGGAGCGTGATCGCCAGGTGAACCAGCGGCGGCTTGCAAGGCTGTGCGAGCGCAAGCCGGAAGTGCTGGCCGTGGTTGCGCGTGCGCTGGAGCGGATCAATACGCCTGGCTCCGACCTGCTGGCCGGGCTGCTGAAGGTACAGCCGTACCGGCTCGCGTTCTGGCGCGTGTCGGGAGAGGAGATCAACTACCGACGCTTCTTCGACGTGAACGATCTGGCGGCGCTGAGGATGGAAGAACCACAGGTGTTCACCGCCACGCATTCGCTTGTGCGTGAGCTGTGGCTGCAGGGCGCCATCGACGGCCTGCGCGTGGACCATGCGGATGGACTCTACGATCCCCAGGCCTACCTCGCGCAGCTGCGGGGCCTGCTGCCCCCGGAGGAGGGGAAGCGGCCGTGGATCGTCGTCGAGAAGATCCTTGCGTCTGGCGAGAAGCTGCCCGGTGACTGGAGCGCCGATGGCACCACCGGCTACGAGTTCGGTGCACTGGTGACTGGCTGGCTGGTGCGCCCCGATGGGGTGATGGCGCTGGACCGGACGTGGCAGCGCTTCACGGGCCGGGACACCGCCTTCAGCGAGATTGTCTACGAGAGCAAGAAGCTGGTGATGCGTACTTCGCTGGCTGCGGAAATCAGCATGCTTGCGGCCAGGCTGGACCGCCTCGCACAGATGCATCGCAATACCAGCGACTTCACGCTGTTCGACCTGCGTGATGCCATTGCGGAGGTCATCGCCTGCTTCCCCGTCTACCGCACCTACATCGCGGTGGACCGCCTCAGTGCGGAAGACGTACAGCAGGTGCGACGTGCCGTCGGTGCGGCATTCAGCCGGCGCCGCACGGCCCATCGGGCGCTGGAGTTCCTGGAGCAGGTGCTGCTGGGAGGGCTGGCCGATGATCCGCTGCGTGCCTCCGCAGCGCTGGATTTCACCCGCAAGTTCCAGCAGGTGACTTCGCCAGTGATGGCCAAGGGCGTGGAAGACACGGCGTTCTACCGCTTCGCCCGGCTGCTGGCATTCAATGAAGTTGGCGCTGATCCGGTTGCGCCGGGCATATCCACCGACCTGCTGCATCGTGCCAACGAGGCGCGGGCCCGTGACTGGCCCCGCACGATGATCTCCACCGCCACGCATGACAGCAAACGTGGCGAGGACGTGCGCTTCCGGCTGTGCGTGCTGAGCGAACTGGCGCCCCAATGGACCGATTGTGTCGGGCGGTGGCGGCGGCTGAAGCGTCGCCGACGCAACACGGATGAGCCGGGCGGGGTGCGGGAATACCTCCTGTTGCAGTCACTGCTTGGCATCTGGCCGGCCGCGGCAGATGAAGATCCGCAGCGGCTCAGGGAGCGCCTGGCGGAGTACGCAGTGAAGGCCGCCCGCGAGGCCAGGGAGGAAACCTCCTGGCTGGAACAGGACGAGGATGCGGAGGCGGCGCTCCAGGACCTGGTGGCGCAGATGCTGCCGGCGGCCGGCATGGCTGGCTTCGAGCGGTACTTCCGCCCGGTGATCGACGGCGTGGCGTATTTCGGCATGCTCAATTCACTCAGCGCCCTCACTCTCAAGCTCACCGCGCCGGGCGTGCCCGACATCTACCAGGGCTGCGAGCTGCCCGCGCTGGTGCTGGTGGATCCGGACAACCGGCGCACAGTGGATTTCGCCGCACATGCTGACGCGCTGCACTCCCTGCAGCAGCGCCTGCACACACAGCCGCCCGCGGCGGTGGCGCGTGAACTGCTTGCGCGCTGGCAGGACGGGCACCTGAAGCTTTTCATCACCGCGCTGCTGTTGCGCCTGAGGCAGACCCACGCGGCCGCTTGCGACGGCCAGTATCTCGCGCTGGCTACTGCCGGATTACGCGTCGATCACGTCTGTGCCTATGCGCGCGTTGCGGAGGCGTCCGCATTCATCGTGGTGGTTTCCCGCTGGAGCTCCACCCTTGCCGGCGGCGCGCTGCAGGCCCCACTGGGCGAACCGGCCTGGGGCGACACCGCCGTGCTGCTGCCCCACTCAGTGCCGGCGGGCAGCTATGTCGATGCATTCACCGGCCAGCATGTGTCAGTCGGCAGTACGGAGGAAGAGTCGCGGCTTGACGTCGCATCCCTGTTCACTGTGCTGCCGGTCTGCGTGCTCGCGCGCCAGGAGGCCACGTGAAGGAACTGGGTGCAGTGTTCGATGGAGCGCGCTGTCATTTCCGCGTCTGGGCGCCCGAGGCAAGGCAGGTACTCGTTGAGCTGGAGTGTGCTCCTGCAGCAACGCTGCCATTGAAGCGGCAGGCCGGGGGCTACTGGACGGGCAGCGCAGAGGCGGCGCGACCCGGCGTTCTCTACCGGTACAACGTGGATGGCACCTCACTGCCGGATCCCTGCAGCCGCTACCAGCCGGAGGGTCCACATGGCGCCTCGGCCATCGTGGACCGCAACACCCACACATGGAGCGACCAGCAGTGGCGCGGCGTGCGGCTCGAGGATCTCGTGCTGTACGAGCTGCACATCGGCACCTTCACCCCGGAGGGAACGCTGGCCGCTGCCATCGGGCGCCTGTCGCACCTGCGCGACCTCGGTATCACTGCGGTGGAAATCATGCCGCTGGCGGAGTTCCCGGGCCGCTTCAACTGGGGCTATGACGGCGTGTCCTGGTTCGCGCCCTCGCGCGCCTACGGTCCCTACGACGCTCTGAAGCAGTTCGTCGATGCGGCGCACGCCGCCGGCATTGGCGTGATCCTCGACGTGGTCTACAACCACTTCGGTCCCGACGGCAACTACACGCGCAATTTCAGTCCCTTCTACTTTGGCAGCACGGGCACGGAGTGGGGCGACTCCATCAACTACGACGGCGAGCAGGCAGGCCCGGTGCGCGAGCTGGCCATCGCCAGCGCCTGCGAATGGGTGCGCGAATTCCACCTGGACGGGCTGCGGCTGGATGCAACGCACAGCATCTTCGACACCAGCCGGCGCCACATCGTGGCCGAACTGACGGCCGCCGTGCGCGAGGCAGCCGGCCAGCGCACGGTGCTGGTGATTGCCGAGAACGAGACCCAATGTGCCACCCATATGCTGCCGGAGGACGCTGGCGGCTTCGGGCTGGATGCGATGTGGAACGATGACTTCCATCACACAGCGCTGGTGGCGGCAACCGGGCGCCGACACGCCTACTACCAGGACTACCTCGGCTCGCCGCAGGAATTCATCTCCACCGCCAGGCGCGGCTTCCTGTACCAGGGTCAGTACTACCCCTGGCAGCAGAAGCTGCGCGGCGAGCCGGTTGAGGTGCCCGCCTCCAGGTGTGTGGCCTGCCTTGAAAACCATGACCAGGTAGCCAACAGCATCAGGGGCCGGCGCCTGCACCAGCTCACCGCGCCGGCGTTGTACCGGGCGCTGACCACCGTGCTGTTGCTCGGGCCGCAGGTGCCCCTGCTGTTCATGGGCCAGGAGTTCCAGTCCAGCGCGCCTTTCCTGTTTTTCGCCGATCACAAGGAACCCTTGCGCAAGCTGGTGCGCGATGGCCGGCGCGATTTCCTGGTGCAGTTCCCTGGCGTGGCCTCCGCCGATGGCCTGGCCGTGCTGGACGATCCGGGAGACGAGCAGACTTTCCTGCGCAGCAAGCTGGACTGGAGCCAGTGTGCGACGTCAAACCCGGCCCTGCGGCTGCACCGCCAGCTGCTGGCCCTGCGGCGTGATGATCAGGTGCTCAGCCGGCGGGGCAGGGACGGCTTCGACGGCGCCGTGTTGCCCGGCAACGCCTTCGTGCTGCGGTGGTTTGATGCGGCGCGGGCCGACCGGCTTCTGGTCGTGAACCTGGGCACCGAGGTGCATGGTCATCCGATGCCCGAGCCGCTGCTCGCACCACCGCGTGGCCGGCGCTGGTCGCTGCTGTTCAGCAGCGAGCATGCGGACTTCGGGGGCAGTGGCAGCGTTGATCCGCAGCCCCTGAGCCAGTGGCGCCTGCCAGGACAGTGCGCCATGTTGCTGGCGGCAGTGGAAGCGGAGCCGGCATGACCAGGCTCGCCATCACACTGCCCGCGGCAGGTGACGGCGCGGCCTGGCGCAACCGCGAGTGGATCCTCACCAACGGACTGGGCGGATATGCCTCAGGAACGCTGGCCGGCGTGTGCACCCGCCGCTACCACGGCATGTTCGTGCCGAACCTGGCGCGCCCCCGCGGACGTCATGTGCTGGTCTCGCGGCTGGATGAGGAGGTCTCACACAACAGCCAGACCTGGCGGCTCGGCGGATCCGACGTGGAGGGCCAGTCGCTGGCCGAGGGCAGTGCACCGCTGCTGCGCAGCTTCTGCATGGACGGCAACATCGCCTGCTGGACCTATCAATGCGGCGATATCACGCTGGAGCGCCAGCTGGTGATGCCCCACCAGCGCAACACGAGCTGCCTGCGCTACGTCATCACCGATGGCCCGGCGGCAAGGGTGCGGGTGCGTCCCTTCATGGCATTTCGCCGCCAGGACGCGCCACTGCAGCGGCCCGGTTACGGCCGCTTCGGGCTTGGTGTCACCGAGGAGGGCAGCTGCCGCATCACGCTGGAGGACAGCGAGCTGTGGCTGGCCATGTGCCATCTGCCGGGACGCACGGCCTTCACTGCCGACCCGCTGGAGCAATCCGACGCCTGGCTGTGGCGTGAGCACCTGCGTGGTTACGAGGGACATGAAGCCTGCGCCAGTCCGGGCTACTACGAGTGGCTGGCGCAGCCCGGCAGCCCGGCGTATCTGGTGTTCACCACCGAGGAAACCCATCCCGGTGCCGACGCCACCGGCTTCTTCGAGGCGGAGCGCGCCCGCGCTGCATCCCTCGTGGAGGCTGCCGGCGCGCAGGAGGATCCCTTCCTTGCCCGCCTGGCCATCGCGGCAGACCAGTTCCTCATCCTGCCGGAGAGCCGGCTGGAGGAAAGTGCGGGTGCGGCCTCGCATGGCCACGTGCTGCGCACAGTGGTGGCTGGCTACTACTGGTTCCTCGACTGGGGCAGGGACACGATGATTTCCCTGGAAGGCCTGATGCTGGCTACCGGCCGGCACGTGGAGGCACGGGCGACGCTGCTCACCTTTTCCCGCTATGTGCGCGATGGGCTGCTGCCGAACCTGTTTCCCGAAGGCGCGCGCGAAGGCGTGTATCACACGGTGGATGCGACGCTGTGGTACTTCCACGCCATCAGCCGCTACCTGCAGGCCACCGGTGACCTCAGCCTGCTCGACGAACTGATGCCCACGCTGCGCGACATCATGCACCACCACATGCAGGGCACCCGCTTCGGCATCGTGATGGACCCGGGCGATGGCCTGCTGCGCGCCGGCGCGCCCCATAACGCGCTGACCTGGATGGATGCGCACATGGGAGAGTGGATCGTCACGCCGCGGCGGGGCAAGCCGGTGGAGATCCAGGCGCTCTGGTACAACGCTTTGCGCCTGATGCAGCAATGGGAAGCCACCGAACCGGCGCGCGAGGCCCATGGGCGCCGGGCCGCGCTGGCGCGCCGCTCCTTCAACGAGAAATTCTGGAATCCCGCCGGCAACTGCCTCTTTGACGTGGTGGATGGCGAGGAGGGGCGTGATGCCCGGCTCAGGCCCAACCAGCTGTTCGCCATGTCGCTTGACCATCCCGTGCTGGAACGCACGCACTGGGCCGCGGTGCTCGACAGCGTGGGCGGGGAGCTGCTGACGCCGGTGGGACTGCGGACCCTGGCGCGCATCGACGCGGCATACAGCAGCAGCTACCACGGCAACCTGCGCAGCCGCGATGCGGCCTACCACCAGGGAACAGTGTGGCCCTGGCTGCTGGGTGCGTACATCGATGCGTGGCTGAAGGTGCATGGCGATGCAGCGGGGGCACGGCGCCTGCTGGAGGAATTCCCGCGCCACCTGCATGTGGCCGGACTGGGCAGCATCAGTGAAGTATTCGACGGCGATGCACCGCACACGCCGCATGGCTGCGTCGCGCAGGCCTGGAGCGTGGCCGAAGTGCTACGCTGCTGGAAGCGCACCGCCACGGGCGCGGGCGCCATGTGACCGGACCCATCACGTGAAGGAGGCCCCATGGAGACTTCGACCCTGCACCGCGGCCGGATGATCGATCACCTGCAGCTGGTTACTGCCGACCTTGCCGCCAGCCGGCGCTTCTACGCCGCGGTGTTCAAGGCACTGGATATTCCTCTGGGAGGCGAGGCGGCCGACTACTTCTGGTATGACGAGCTGTTCGTCTCCACCCGCGAGAGCCAGGCGGCACAGGGCGCGCTCACCGGTCGTGTGCACCTGGCATTCCAGGCAGCCAGTCCAGAAGCAGTGAAACGCTTCCATGCGGCCGCGGTGGCCGCTGGCGGCCGCGATAACGGCGCGCCGGGAGAGCGGCCGTACCATCCGGGTTATTATGCTGCCTTCGTACTCGATCCAGATGGCAACAACATCGAGGCGGTGTACCACGGGGCGGCCGAACGATCCGCCGCGTCGGTACAGATCAACTTCCCGACTCCCTGAGGAAATGCAGCCTTGAAGACCACGCAACGCATCCGGCCAGGCCTCCTGTCGCTGCTCGCCTGTCTTGCCCTGCCGGCCTGGTCGCAGGAAGCCGCGGTGCCGGCTCAACCGGCCGCGCCCGCATCCGCGCCAGCGCCGGCCACCACCACGGTGATCTTCAAGACGGCCATGGGCGACATCCACATCGCCGTGGAGACCGAACGTGCACCGGTGACGGCCGCGAACTTCCTGCGCTACGTCGACGCGAAGCGTTTTGACGGCATCACCTTCTACCGCGCGCACAAGGTCTCGGCCGATGGCAAGTACGCCATCGTGCAGGGCGGCCTGCAGAACAACAGCCGGCTGGTGTACAAGCCCATCGCCCACGAATCGCCGCTGGCCTCTGGGCTGTCGCATGTGGACGGCGCCATCTCGATGGCGCGCGAAGCGCCCGGCACGGCCACTGCGGACTTCTTCATCGTGGTAGGCGATCTGGTCTCCATGGACGGCAAGCCCGGCGGCGACCCCGGCTACGCTGTGTTCGGGCGCGTGGTTTCCGGCATGGATGTGGTGCGCGCAATGCTGGAGCTGCCGCGCAGCGAGGACGCGCGCAATCCGGTGATGAAGGGGCAGATGCTGGCCACGCCGGTGAAGGTGGAATCGGCCCGCCGCGCACCATAGGCCCGCCCGGCAGCCTGCGGCCATCCGCGGGCTCGCGCTACACTGCCGGCATGAACCGCGTCCTCATCACGGCTGGTGCGGCGGGCATCGGCCTTTCCATCGCGCGTGCCTTCCATGCAGCTGGCGCGCGCGTCTACATCTGCGACATCGACCGCGACCGGCTGGCCGCCGCCCTGCGCGAATTGCCGGGCCTGGTGGGCAGTGCCTGCGAAATCGGTAACCGCGCCGCCTCTGCCGCCATGGTGGAGGATGCCCTCCGGCACCTCGGCGGCATCGACGTGCTGGTCAACAACGCCGGCATCGGAGGTCCCACCCGCCCGCTGCACGAACTCGATCCGGCCGACTGGGATGCAGTGCTGCGCGTGAACCTGACCGGCACCTTCGACGTCACCCGGCTGGCCATCCCGCACCTGATCGCCGCCGGTGGCGGTGTCATCCTCAACATGTCGTCGGCCGCGGGCCGCTTCGGTTATGCCAACCGCAGTCCCTATTCGGCCTCGAAGTGGGCGCTGGTGGGCCTGACCAAGTCGCTGGCGCTGGAACTGGGTGTCCATGGCATCCGCGTCAACGCCATCGCCCCTGGCGCGGTGGCGGGAGAGCGCGCCGAACGGGTATTTGCCGGACGTGCGCAGGTGTCCGGGCGCAGCGTCGAGGAAGAGAAGCTGCTGGGCATGGCCAACCAGTCGCTGAAGGCGCTGGTGGATCCTGCCGACATCGGACAGCTGGCAGTGTTCCTGGCTTCCCCCGCGGCGCGCTCGATCTCCGGGCAGGTGATTCCCATCGACGGTGACATGCAGAGGGCCTGAATCATGGTGCAGCTCATTGTCGGCCTGATCCTCTTCATCGGTGTGCACTCCATCGCCATCGTGTCCGTGGCCACGCGCGACCGCTGGGCCGAGGCGCTGGGCGTGAGCGCGTGGCGCGGGCTGTATTCCCTCATCTCGGCAGCCGGCCTGGTGCTGCTGGTGATGGGCTACGTGGCCGCGCGCCAGTCGCCAGTGCTGCTGTACGCGCCGCCGCTGTGGACCAGGCACCTGGCATTCGCGCTGATGCTGCCGGTGTTCCCGCTGCTGCTGGCTGCCTACCTTCCCGGTGCGATCAAGGCCCGGCTGAAGCATCCCATGCTGGCTGCGGTGAAGATCTGGGCAGTGGCGCACCTGATTGCCAATGGCATGCTCGCCGACCTGCTGCTGTTTGGCGGCCTGCTGGCCTGGGCAGTGGCCACGCGCATTTCGCTGAAGCGCCGTGGCCAGCGGCCGTTGATGATGCCGCTGCCTGCGCCTTCGGTGATGAATGACGTGCTGGCCGTGGTGCTGGGACTGGGCATCTACGCGCTGGTGCTCTTCTGGCTGCACGGCTTGCTGATCGGCGTGCCACTGCTGCCGCGCTGAGGCGCGCTCAGTCGAAGGCGAACCCCGCAATCATTGTTCCGAGCACTTCCTCGGCGTAGATGCGCCGGCCGGGCTGGTCCGACGCACCGGCCGCCACCATCAATGGCAGCAGGTGTTCCGGACGGGGATGCGCCAGCCGCGCTGCCGGAGCTTCCTGCCAGTGCGCCAGCAACCCGGCCCTCTGGTCGGCAGGCGCGCAGGCGGCGGTTTCAAGCCAGGCATCAAATTGCCGCGATGGCGCAGTGAGGCGCGGATCGCCCAATGCACGCAGGTTGTGGAAGCTCATGCCGGCGCCCATCACCAGCACACCCTCGGCGCGCAGCGGCGCCAGTGCCCGACCGGCGGCCAGGTGCAGGGAGGCGTCCAGTCCGGCATCCAGCGACAGCTCCACCACCGGCACCGTGGCGTCCGGAAACGCGACCTTCAGCGGCACGAACACGCCATGGTCCAGTCCGCGGGCCGGATCCACCTGCGCCGCAAAGCCGGCCCGCTGCAGCAGCCCCGCGACACGCCCGGCCAGCACCGGTGCCCCCGGCGCGTCATATCGCAGCTGGTAGGTGTGGGGCGGAAAGCCGTAATAGTCGTAGACCAGGGGTGGTTGCAGGGCTCCGGTCAACGCGAAGCCAGAGGTCTCCCAATGGCCCGACACGATGACGATGGCCTGCGGTCGTTCGGGCAGCGAAGCCGGGAGGGCGGCGAGGAAGCTCGCCATGCCGGCCCAGATTTCCTGGGGATCTTCCATGAAGAAGCAGGGACCGCCACCGTGCGGCACGTATAGCGAAGGAAACATTGGCGCATTATGAATGTCAGAGTGGGGAAGTCGCGGGGTCTTTTTTTGACAGCCCTCGGGGGCGCGCCTACGCTTGACGGTTACCAACACACCCGGAACAAGGGGGGAACGGGCACATGGGGCATCTGAAGTCGATGACGCGTGGAGCGGGGGTTGCTGCTGCGCTTTTCTGTCTGGCTGCCGGGGCGGCTGCGCCCGCGCGACCTGATTTCACGGGGGTCTGGACCAATGGGCCCAACGCCGGCCCCAACGAACCCGCCCAGCTTACCCCGCTGGCGAAACAGCGCCTCGACGCCTACCAGAAGCTGGTGGGTGGCACCGACGATTCCCCCGGCAGGTGGTGCGTGGGCACCGGCATGCCCGGATCGATGCTGGGCTCCGGCGGTTATCCCATGGAGATCATCCAGCGGCCCGAGCAGATCACCATTGTCTATGAAGCCCACAGCGAGATCCGCCGCGTGTACCTGGGCGACCGCAATGCCCCGCCGCAAGATCGCGTACCCGGCCGCAACGGCTATTCGAGTGGTCACTGGGAAGGTGACGTGCTGGTCGTGGAAACCGACAACCTGGTTGACCAGGTGGACCAGCGCAACACCTCGCATTCCGACCAGGCGAAGATCGTCGAGCGTTACAAGCTCAACGGTGTAGATGCCCAGGGACGGCGCATCCTGTCGGTGGAGATGACCATGACTGATCCGGTCTTCTACGCCAAGCCCGTGGTGATGCGGAAGAACTGGGCCGAGGTGCCCAACGGCCGCGTCCTGCCCTACGAGTGCCCGGAGGAGATGTGGATCAACCGCATCGACGAAGTGGCAAAGCAGAAGGGCGTGCCTGTCCCCTGATCGAGCAATCCGAATCCGCTTGAGGAACCTGCAATGAACAAGATGATCCGCACGATGACAGTGATCGCCTTCGCCCTGATGGGTGGAGCCGCCCTGGCGCACCACTCCGCGGTGCAGTTCGACTTCGGCAAGAGCGTCTCCTACACCGGCGTGGTGAAGCGCTTCCGCGCCATCAACCCGCACATGGACCTGGTGATCGAGCTCAACGACGCGAAGGGCAAGCGCGAGGTGCGCTTCGAGGGCCACAGCACCAACAACATGTACCGCAGCGGTTACCGCAATGGCATGGTGAAGGTGGGTGACAAGCTCACCGTGCACGCCGCGCCGTTCAAGGATGGCACCGAGGGTGGTTACGTGACTTCCGCCACGCTGGAGAACGGCGAATTCTTCGGCATGCGTCCCCGCAGTGCCGGCGACGTGCAGCGCGTGGGCGAGGAAGTCCGCCGCCAGGCCGAGGGGCGCTGAGCGCCCCCGACCGGTTTTTTTGCTAGAGAGGTAGTTCGACTTAATGGCCAGAATCATCGGTGGGATCGCGACTTCCCACACGCCCACCATCGGTTTCGCACTGGACGCGAAGAAGCACGAAGACCCGGTCTGGAAGCCGATCTTCGAAGGCTACAAGCCAGTGCAGGACTGGCTGGCCGAGAAGAAACCCGACGTACTGCTGTACATCTTCAACGATCACATCACCTCGTTCTTCCTCGACCACTACTCGCACTTCGCCCTCGGCGTGGGCGAGGAGTACCGTCCGGCGGACGAGGGCGGCGGGCCGCGCAAGCTGCCCCCGTTCCAGGGTGATCCGAAGCTGGCCGCGCATATTGCCGCGGGCCTGGTGGCCGACGAGTTCGACCTGTCGTACTTCCAGGGCAAAGACCTCGATCACGGCGTGTTCTCGCCGCTGTCGCTGCTGCTGCCGCATGACAAGGGCTGGCCCTGCCGCATCGTGCCCTTCCAGTGCGGCGTGCTGAACCCGCCCGTGCCGACGCCGCTGCGCTTCTACAAGCTCGGCCTCGCGCTGCGCAAGGCCATCCTGTCGTACCCGGAAGACATCACGGTGGCCATCGTGGGCACTGGTGGCCTCTCGCACCAGGTGCATGGCGAGCGCTGCGGCTTCAACAACACGCCCTGGGACATGGAGTTCCTGGAGCGGCTGGAGAAGGATCCGGAAGGCCTCACCAAGGTCACCGTGGCCGAGTACGCCACGCTGGGCGGCATGGAAGGCGCCGAGGTGGTGATGTGGCTGATGATGCGCGCGGCACTTTCGAAGAAGGTGACCAAGACGCACCAGACCTACTACCTGCCGTCGATGACGCCCATTGCCAGCGTGATCTTCGAGAACGTGGGCGATGACCCGATCAGCGAACCGGTGGAGCAGTACCGCAAGCGCATGACCGAGCAGTACGAGGGCCTCGAGAAGCTCGAGGGCACCTATCCGTACACCATCGAGCGCAGCGTGAAGGCCTTCCGCCTGAACCGCTTCATCCACGAGCTGGTGAAGCCGGAATTCCGCAAGGCATTCCTGGCCGACCCGGAGCCGCTGTTCGAGCAGCACAAGCTCACGGCAGAAGAGCGCGACCTGGTGCGCCGGCGCGACTGGCGCGGCCTGATCCACTACGGCGTGATCTTCTTCCTGCTGGAGAAGCTCGGCGCCGTGGTCGGCACCACCAACCTGCACATCTACGCGGCCATGCGCGGCCAGTCGCTGGAGGATTTCCAGAAGACGCGCAACGCGCAGGTGCTGTACTCGGTGGCCGGGGACGACGACAGCAAGAAGGGCTGGGACAAGCCCGTGGCGCGCGCCTAGGGGTTTCGGCCCCTGACCGGACCGTTATGCGGTCCGGTTATGCTTTTAAGCAGGTCAAGGCTTTTTCGGGCATAAAAAACCCCTTAGCCTTGCCCTCCATTCTCCCAAGGTGACTTTCCGGCAATGGCTGCGATTGCGAGCGAACGCGTACTGGCCGTGCGCCACTGGAACGAAAGCCTGTTTTCGTTCCGGACCACGCGTGACCCAGGCTTCCGCTTCGAGAGCGGGCACTTCGTGATGCTGGGCCTGCAGGTGGAAGGCCGGCCGCTGCTGCGCGCCTATTCCATCGCCAGCCCGAACTGGGAAGAACACCTGGAGTTCTTCAGCATCAAGGTGCAGAACGGGCCGCTGACCTCGCGCCTGCAGCACCTGAAGGAAGGCGATGAGGTGCTGGTGAGCCGCAAGCCCACCGGCACGCTGGTGCTGCATGACCTGAAGCCTGGCCGGCACCTCTACCTGCTGGGCACCGGCACCGGACTCGCGCCCTTCCTTTCCATCATCCAGGACCCGGAAACCTACGAGCGTTTCGAAAAAGTCGTGGTCGCGCATGGCGTGCGGCACCGGACGGACCTGGCATACGAGAGTTTCATCAGCGAGGAACTGCCCCGGCACGAGCTGCTCGGCGAGATTGCCCAAGGCAAGCTGATCTACCACCCCACCGTGACGCGCGACCCGTTCCGCATCCAGGGGCGCATCACCGATCAGATCGCGGACGGCACCCTGGCTTCCCGCGTCGGGCTGCCGCCGCTGAATCCCGCCGATGACCGCTTCATGCTCTGCGGCTCGCCGCACATGCTGGATGACACGCGCCGGCTGCTGGATGAGCGCGGTTTCGTGATCTCCCCGCGCATCGGCGAGCCGGGCGACTACGTGATCGAGCGCGCGTTCGTAGAAAAATAGGCGAAGATAGCCGCCGCAATCGGTGGCGCTCGGGGGAAGCATGCAGGGAAATTCGCCACGGCGCGTGCTGTTCGCCAGTCTGGTCGGCACCACGATCGAGTTCTTTGATTTCTATATCTTCGCCAACGCCGCGGTGCTGGTGTTCCCGCAGCTGTTTTTTCCCGCCTCCGATCCGGATGCAGCCACCCTGCAGTCGCTGGCCACCTTCGCGCTGGCCTTCTTCGCCCGTCCCGTGGGTTCGGCAGTATTCGGCCACTTCGGTGACCGGGTGGGACGCAAGGCGACGCTGGTTGCAGCGCTGCTGACCATGGGCATCTCGACGGTGGCGATCGGCCTGCTGCCCACCTACCACACGGCCGGGTTGCTGGCGCCGGCGCTGCTGGCGCTGTGCCGGTTCGGGCAGGGGTTTGGCCTGGGCGGGGAGTGGGGTGGCGCAGTGCTGCTGGCCACCGAGAACGCCCCGCCGGGCAAACAGAACTGGTACGGCATGTTCCCGCAGCTGGGGGCGCCCATCGGTTTCGTGCTCTCGGCCGCCATCTTCCTGCTGCTGGACGGCACGCTGGATGAAAGCGAGTTCCTGGCCTGGGGCTGGCGCATTCCCTTCCTCGCCAGCGCGGCACTGGTGCTGGTGGGGTTGTACGTGCGACTGCGCATCGAGGAGACGCCGGCCTTCCGTCGTGTGCTCGCGAACGACCAGCGCCTGAGGCTGCCGCTGCTGGAGTTGTTCCGCTCGCACGGACGCGCGCTGGTGCTGGGCACCCTGGGTGCGGTGGCCACGTTCCTGGTCTTCTACCTGATGACGGTGTTCGCGCTCACCTGGGGCACTAGCCACGGGTATTCGCGCGCCCAGTTCCTCTGGCTGCTGCTGGGTGCAATGGTGTTCTTTGCGCTGGCGATTCCCCTGTCGGCACGGCTGGCCGACCGCTTCGGCCCGCGCTCGGTGCTGGCGGTGGCGGCGCTGCTGATGGTGGGCTTCGGCTTCGCTTTCGCGCCGATGCTGGAGGCCGGCGGAGCCACGTCGGTCTTCATCTGCCTGTCGATCGGCCTGCTGCTGATGGGACTCACCTATGGTCCGCTCGGGGCCGCACTCGGATCGCTGTTCCCCACTGCGGTGCGCTACACCGGCGCTTCGTTCACCTTCAACTTCGCCGGCATCCTCGGTGCGTCGCTGACACCGACCGTGGCCAAGTGGCTGTCGGACCACCATGGCCTCGCCTCGGTGGGCTGGTATCTTTCCGGGGCCAGCCTGCTGTCGCTGGTGGCGCTGCTGCTGCTGTCGCGCGACGCGCTGGCGGCGCGGCACTGAGCCACCTGCAGGCTTCGGGAGGTTTCATGGGCGACCCTGTCTATCTGGAGGATCTTGCCGTCGGGCAGACCTTCAGCAACGGTCCGGTGGAGCTGACGGCAGCGGACGTCAAGGCATTCGCCGCGCAATTCGATCCGCAGCCCTTCCACCTGGATGAGGAGGCCGCCCGCGCCAGCCTGTTCGGGGCGCTTGCTGCCAGTGGCTGGCATACCGCCGCATTGACCATGCGCCTGCTGGTCACCGGCGGGCCGCGTTTCGGCTGGGGATTCATCGGCGCCGGCGGCGAGGTGAGCTGGCCGCGGCCCACCTATGCGGGCGACAGCCTGACCCTGCATGGCGAAATCATCGAGATCACGCCCTCGCGCAGCAAGACCGACCGCGGCATCGCGCGCGTGCGGCTGGTGATGAAGAACCAGCGCGGCGAAGTGGTGCAGGACATGGTGGCCCGGGTGCTGGTGCCGCGCCGTTCCGCAAGCTGAAGGCAAGATGCCCAGCGACGTCGATTTCATGCGCCTGGCCATCATCGAGGCCGGTCGCGCGCGCGCGCGGGGCGAAGTCCCGGTGGGCGCCGTGCTGGTGAAGGATGAGCGCGTGATCGCCGCCGCGGGCAACGCGCCCATCGCGCAGTGCGATCCGGGTGCACATGCCGAGATGCTGGCGCTGCGCGCGGGCGGGCAGGCGTTGGGCAACTACCGGCTCGATGACACCATCCTGTACGTGACACTGGAGCCCTGCCTGATGTGCGCGGCGGCGCTGGTGCACGCGCGCGTGCGGCGGGTGGTCTTCGGCGCCTTTGATCCGAAGGCAGGAGCCGCCGGCGGCATCATCGATGCCTTCGCGCTGAAGGGCCTGAACCACCGGGTCGATGTGTTCGGGGGCGTGCTCGAGGAGGAGTGCGGGACGATGCTGGCGGACTTCTTCGCCGGCATGCGCGAGGGGCGCGGCTAGCGCGGCCAGCGGCGCCTGGCGTCAGGCCCCGCGCTTGATCTGCTGGAAGGCGTCGTAGACCTTGCGCCAGACCGGGCCGGGCCGGCCACTGCCCACGGTCCTGCCATCCAGCTTCGTCACCGGCTGCACTTCACGCGTGGCGGCACCGAGCCAGATTTCATCAGCGGCACGCAGCGTGACCTCGTCGATGTGCGCATCACGGCGCGTGATGCCCAGTCGGTCGGCAATCTCCTCGACCACCCGCCGGGTAGTGCCAGGGAGGATGCGCGAGGATTCCGGCGGCGTGAGCAGCACGCCTCCCTTCACCACGTGCACGGTGGAGGCACTGCCTTCGGTGAGTTCGCCATCGCGCAGCAGGATGGTCTCGGAAGCGCCGGCCTCCACGGCCTGCTGGCGCAGCAGCACGTTGGCCAGCAGCGCCACCGACTTGATGTCGCAGCGTGCCCAGCGGGTGTCGGCGGCCGTGATGCAGGCGAGGCCGTCGCGCAGGGTGGCCTCGGCGGGTACCGGCCAGGGCGAGCTGTATGCAAACACCAGCGGCGGCACCGCTGGCAGGGGCGCATGATTGCGGCCGACCTCGGCTCCGCGCGAGAGGTGCAGGTACACATACTGGTCGCCACCTCCGTTGGCTGACACCAGCTTCTCGAGCAGGGCCTGCCAGCCGGCGTGGTCATGCGGATTGGCCAGCTGCAGCGCGGTGGCGCTGCGGGCCAGCCGGTCGTAATGCAGGCCGGGCCGGAACAGCCTGCCGCCATACACCGGCATCACTTCATAGATGCCGTCACCGAACAGGAAGCTGCGGTCGAATGGCGAGATGCGTGCATCTGCCAGCGGCTTGAGGTCGCCATCGAGCAGGCACCATTGGAGCGGAGCGGCCACGGCTTGTTCCGTCAATCCTCGAACCAGAGCTTCACGCTGTCGATCATCCGCCCGAAGAACCCGGCTTCCTCCACCTTCTGCAGGGCGACCAGTGGTACACGGGCAACGACCTCGTCGCCCACGCGCACGATGTACTGACCCACCGGGGCGCCGGCCGCCAGTGGCGCCACCAGCGGTCCCTGGATGCTCGCCTCCTTGGTGAGGCTGTCGCCGGCACCGCGGGCGATGGTGACGCTGATGGCCTTGTTCGTGCCCACCGGCACGGCGTCTGCCTCGCCCTTGAACACCTGGGGGGTGAGCAGCGTCTTGCCCGCTTCATGCAGCTTCACGGTCTCGAACCACTGGAAGCCGTAGTTGAGCAGCGAGGCGCTGGCATCCTCGCGGGCTTTCACGGAAGGCGCGCCCAGCACCACGGAGATCAGGCGCATGCCGTCGCGGCTGGCCGAGGTCATCAGGCAGTATTTCGCGCTGTTGGTGTGCCCGGTCTTGATGCCGTCCACCGAAGGGTCGCGGGTCAGCAGGCCGTTGCGGTTGTACTGGCGATGTTTGTTCCAGGTGAACTCGCGCATCGAATAGAGCTTGTAGAGCTCGGGGAAGTCGCGGATCAGCGCCTGCGCCAGCACCGCCAGGTCGCGTGCGGTGCTGTAGTGGTCGGGCGAGGGGTTGCCCCAGCTGTTGGTGAAGCGCGTGGACTTCAGCCCCATGCGGCGCGCGTATTCGTTCATGATGGTGACGAACCCGCCCTCGGTGCCGCCGACCTTTTCGGCCAGCGCGATGGTGGCATCGTTGCCCGACTGCACGATCATCCCCTTAAGCAGGTTGTCCACCGACACCTGCGAGTTCAGCTCCAGGAAGCTGGTCGACCCGTCGGTCACCGCACCACCGGTGCGCCAGGCATATTCACTCACCGTCACCAGGTCGGTGAGCTGCAGCCGCTTGTCCTTCAGCGCGTCGAACACCACGTAGGCCGACATCACCTTGGTGATGCTGGCCGGCTCCATGCGCTCGTCGGCGCGCTGCTCGGCCAGCACCCGGCCGCTGTCGAAGTCCAGCAGGATGTAGCCATTGGCAGTCAGCGGCGGTGCCTCGGGAATCACCGGCGGCGCACCGGCCAGGGCGGCGGCGGGAAGGAGGGCGAGCAGCAGGCAGGAGAGCAGTTTTTTCATCGTGGCGGGGATTTCCAGTGGACTTGGTGGTTATTCAGTGACGAGCAGTGTTTCGATGCCGAGCTTCTGCACGCGCTCGGCAAGCATATCGAAAGCCGCGACGTCGGCGATGGGGCCGATGCGCACGCGGTGCAGCGCGGAGCCGCGGCCGGCCACCACGCTGACATTGCCGACGCCGGCGTCGCGCAGGCGCCCGGCCAGTGCCTGGGCATTCTGCTCCACACCGAACGCGCCCGTCTGCAGGTAGATGCGGCCCGGGGCTGCAGCAGGCGGTTGGCCGGCGCGTGATTCTGGCGTGATGACTTCCACCTCGACGAAGGCGGTGCCGGCCCGCCACATGTCCAGCTTGTGGGCGGCCGTGTAGGACAGGTCGATGATGCGGTTGGCGACAAAGGGGCCCCGGTCATTGATGCGCACCACCACGCTGCGGCCATTGGCCAGGTTGGTGACGCGCGCGTATGCCGGGATGGGCAGGGTCTTGTGTGCCGCTGTCATCGCGAACATGTCGTAGGGCTCGCCGCTGGAGGTTGCCCGGGAGTGGAAGTCGGGTCCGTACCAGGATGCGACGCCGCGTTCCTTGTACCCCTCGGCTGTGGCCAGCACGTGGTATCGCTTGCCGAACACTTCGTAGGAGGCCGGATTGCCGCGCGCGCTGCGCGGTTCGTGGCGGGGCATCGCATCGGGAATCGCCGCCAGCTCCGCGGCAGTGGGCGCGCCCTGGCGTGGCTGCGGCGTCGGACGTGGTGGTGGCGTGGTCGAGCAGGCGGCCAGCAGCAACGCCAGCGCGGCGCAGCGCAACCCCCGCATCAGGGTTGCACCCTGGCTACCGGCGCGGCGGTGCGCGCGCGGGTGTTGGCTGTGGCGCGGTACTGCGCGGCGATGGCATCGGCCAGGTCATTCACCGCCATCGCATACAGCAGGCTGCGGTTGTAGCGGGTGATGGTGTAGAAATTCTGGTAGCCCACCCGCCAGGCGGTGCCTTCCTCCTGCTGTGCGGGCACCAGCATGGCCTGGGCCGTGTCGGGCAGCGTGGTCTGGAAGCGGTAGCCGCGCTCCCTCAGGCTGCCGACGGTGTACTTCAGCGCGGCCTCCGCGCCGGCGGGATCATCCGGGGGCGCCTCGTGCGTGGCATCGGAAAGTACCGGCTCACCGCCCCGCCAGCCATGCTCGCGCAGGTAGTTGGCGATGCTGGCGAACACGTCGGGATTCCAGCTCCACAAGTCGCGCCTGCCATCACCATTGCCGTCGGCCGCATAGCTGCGGAAGCTCGACGGCATGAACTGCGCGATGCCCATGGCTCCTGCGTATGAGCCTCTCAGCGAACGCGGGTCCACTTGTTCCTCGCGGGCCAGCAGCAGCATCTGCTTCAGCTCGCGCCGGAAATAGTCCGCGCGGGGTGGATAGTCGAACGCGAGCGTTGCCAATGCGTCGAGCACGCGGTAGCCGCCGGTGTTGCGCCCGTAGAAGGTCTCGACCCCCGTGATCGCCACCAGGTACTGCGCTGCAACGCCGGTGTCCCTGGCAATGCGTTCCAGCGCGTCGCGGTGCTCGTTCCAGATGCGCACGCCGCCGTTGATGCGCTCGGCAGTGAGGAACTGCTCGCGGTAGCGCCACCACGGGGTGGTGGCCTCGGCAGGCCGCTTCATGGTGTCGATGATGCGCTGCTGGGGAGCCGCATCGCGCAACACCCACACCAGCTCCTGGGCATCAAAACCGTGCTCGCGGCCCATCTCGGCGATGAAGGCCTGCACATCGGGGCGCGCCACGTCGAGCGTGGCGTTCTGGGCCGCGGTTGCGACGGTGGAAAGCAACAGTGCGGCGGTGGCCGCGATCATCAATTTCAAGGCGTTCGCCCCCCTTGCAAGGCTGATCGTCAGCTGCCGACCAGTTTGCGGTGCGAGTACAGCGCCATCAGGATACCGAAGCCTGCCAGCAGGGTCACCATCGAAGTTCCGCCGTAGCTCACCAGCGGCAGCGGCACGCCCACCACCGGCAGCAGCCCGCTGACCATCCCCGCGTTGATGAACACGTATACGAAAAAGGTCAGTGCCAGACTGCCGGCGAGCAGGCGCGCGAAAGTGTCCTGGGTCTGCGCCGCCAGGTACAGCGCACGGCCGACGATGAATACATACAGCAACAGCAGGATGGCCTGTCCCAGCAGGCCGAATTCCTCGCCGATTACCGCGTAGATGAAGTCGGTGTGGCGTTCCGGCAGGTATTCCAGCTGCGACTGGCTGCCGTTCATGTAGCCCTTGCCGAACAGTCCGCCCGAGCCGATCGCAATCTGGGACTGGATGATGTGGTAGCCCGCGCCACGCGGATCACTCTCCGGATCCATGAAGGTGAGCACGCGCAGGCGCTGGTAATCGTGCAGCAGGTAATGCCAGCCCACCCAGGCCAGCCCGGCCGCAGCAGCGGCAGCGCCGGCCATGAACCACGCCGACAGGCCCGCCATGATCACCAGCAGGCCGCCGGCGATGGTGATGAGGATGGCCGTGCCGAGGTCTGGCTGTGCGGCAGTGAGGCCCGCGGGCACGAGGATGATCAGGGCCAGCATCACCAGCGTCAGCGGCGAGGGCGGCAGGGGGCGCTCGTGCAGGTAGGCCGCGCAGAGCATCGGCACGGCCAGCTTCATGATTTCCGAGGGCTGGAAGCGGATGAAACCCAGGTCGAGCCAGCGCTGTGCGCCCTTGCCGATCACGCCCATCACGTCGACCACGATGAGCAGCAGTACGCCTGCGACCCACAGCGGCAGGGATATCTTGCGCAACTGGGATGGCCGCACCTGCGCCAGCGCCACCATCGCCGCGGCGCCGAGTCCGAGCCGCACCATGGCGCGGAACACCATGGACCAGCTCTCGCCCGAAGCGGAATACAGCACCACCAGGCCATACAGGCACAGCAGGCCAAGCCCTGTGAGCAGCGGGCCATCCAGCTGCAGCGCGGACAGGATGCGCGTCGCCGTGCCGAAGGTGCGGCGTGCGGTGGAGGAATCCCCTGGAGTGACGCGGATCATGGTGCTGTGCCGCCGGCGCCCGTCGCCAGTGCCGCATCCTTTTTCGGCAGCCGCGGCAGCAGGTAGGCATCGAATATCTGCCGGGCGATGGGCCCGGCGGCGGACGCGCCGAATCCGCCGTTCTCCACCAGCACGGCCACCGCGATTTTCGGGTCCTCGGCCGGTGCGAAGGCGATGAGCCAGGAGTGATCGCGCAGCCGCTCTTCTTTTGCCGCCGCCTGCACGCTCTCGTTCTGGCCAACGCTGCGCACCTGCGCGGTACCAGTCTTCCCCGCCATGTTGTACTCGGCCGACTTGGCGATGGCGCGCGCCGTGCCGCTGACCATCGTCTGGCGCATGCCCTCCATGATCACGTCCCACTGCGCGGGCGTGCCGCCCTTTACCTGTGGCAACGGATTGGGCGGGATGATCTCGGTCTCGCCTGTCTGCGGATTGCGCACACCGGTGACCAGCCGCGGCTGGAACACCTTGCCCTGCGCGGCCAGCACAGCGGTCACCTGCGCCAGCTGCATGGGCGTCACGGTCATGAAACCCTGGCCAATGCCGAAATTGACCGTGTCGCCCACATACCAGGCGCCCTCGGAGGGATCGCGGGCATTGCGGAAACGGTTGGCCTTGTATTCCCGCGAAGGCAGGATGCCCGCGACCTCGCCGGCGATGTCGATGCCCGTGCGCCGGCCGAATCCGAAGGGCGAGAGGAATTCGGCGATCTTGTCCACGCCGAGGTCGACCGCCAGCCCGTAAAAGTACACGTCGCAGGAATCGGCGATGGCCTCGCGCATGGCCACGGCGCCGTGCACGCCGCCGCGTCCCTCGCGCGCACGGCGGCTGGCAGTCACGGTGTAGTAGCCCGGGCAATAGCGCGTTTCTTCCGGTGTCACCACGCCATAGGCCAAGCCGGCCATGGCCAGCACCGGCTTCACCGTGGATCCAGCCGGATAGGTGCCCTTGATGGCGCGGTTGAACAGCGGCTGGTCGATGTTGCGTTCCAGGTCGCGGTATTCCCGCGCGGTGATACCGCGTCCGAACAGGCTGGGATCGAAACCCGGCAGGCTCACGAAGGCCAGCACGTCGCCGTTGTTCGGGTCGATGGCCACGGCGGCGCCGCGCCGGCCGGTGAAGGCGGCTTCGGCTGCCTGTTGTGTGGGCAGGTCGAGGGCGAGGACCAGGTCGTTGCCGGCTACCGGATCCTGCTCGCGCAGGGCCGTCGTCAGGGAGCTGTCGTCGACCGAGCGCCCCTGCGCGTTCACCAGGATCTCGCGGAAGCCGTTCACGCCATGCAGCTCGGCCTCGCGTGCCTGTTCCACGCCCAGCTTGCCGATCACGTCGGTGCCCTGGTAGGCATCGCGGTCGATCTTCTGCAGGTCGGCCTCGCTGATGGTGCCCACGTAGCCCAGCGCGTGCACCGCCAGCGAACCCTGTGGGTAGAAACGCGAAAACCGGGCCTGGATCTCCACGCCGGGGAACTGGTGCCGGTGCACGGAGAAGGTAGCGATCTGCTCATCGGTGAGCCGGCGCTTGATGGCTACCGCCTCGAAGGCCTTGCGGGCGCGGATGTCGCGCCGGATGTCATCCAGTTCTTCCTCGGCAATCACGCCGATGGTCACCAAGCCAGCCAGCGTGGCCTCCAGCTGCTCCGCACCGCCGACCGTCTCGCGCACCAGCTCCAGCTGGAAGCTGGGACGGTTTTCTGCCAGCACCTTGCCATTGCGGTCGAGGATGAGCCCGCGCGGCGCCGGCTTGGGCTCGATGCGGCTGCGGTTGCCGTCGGCGCGCAGGGTGTATTCCTCGTAGCGCACGATCTGCAGCAGCACCAGGCGGCCGAGCAGCAGCACCACCATGGCGCCGATCACCAGCGCAGCAGCCAGCGAGCGCTGCATGAAGATGCGCTGTTCCCGCTGGTGGTCCTTGATGCGTACCGGTCCGACCATGGTCGAAATGCCTTCCTACCGTGGCGCGTGCAGCCGGCCCAGCAGGCCGACCACGATCGGCCAGAGTATGGCGCCCACGGGCACGTGCATCCAACGCAGCCAGCTGCCGGTGCTGCGGCTGCTGAAGCCGTCGATGGCCCACAGGATGGCTTCATAGAGCAGCAGGCCCAGCAGCACGAAGATGGCCTGTTCGAATATCGGCTTCGAGCGCGTGAGCAGGTGCAGCTTGATCGCCAGGTAGGTGAGCACGGAGAAGGCGAAGGCGTGTTGTCCGAGCTGTGCACCGCCGAGCACGTCGAGCGCCAGGCCGGCGGCGAAGCCCACGAGCACGCCGCCGATGGCAGGCGCCATCGTCGACCAGTAAAGCACCGTGAGCAGCACCAGGTTGGGCCACACGATGGACACCGCCTGCGGCAGGGGCAGCAGCGTGAGCACCACGGCGATCAGCACGGTAATCCACACCAGCAGCGGTGATTCGCGGCGCGCGAACATCAACGTGCCTCCGCGGGCCCGGGGGCCGTTTCAGCAGGACGCGCCGGCTGCGTGGTGACGGGCTGCGCCACTGAAACAGGCGGCAGGCTGGTGCTCAGCTTCGGGTCCGCTGGTGCCGCCGTGCTGGCCGCGTCGAACCACAACGCCAGCAGCTGCCGGCTGGCGCCCATGCGCGCGGCCGGCCGTGCACGCACGAAGGCGAGCAGTTCATCCGGATTACGGCGGCTCTCGGTGATGGTGCCGACCGGGACGCCGGCCGGGAACACGCCGCCCAGCCCGGAGGTGACCAGCAGGTCGCCGGGCATGACGTCGGCCGTGGCCGGCAGCAGCGGCAGCTGCAACTCGTCTTCGGAACCCATGCCCACGGCAATGCTGCGCACGCCGCTGCGCACTACCTCGACCGGCACGCCGGCTTCCGGGTCGGTGATCAGCATCACCTCGCTGCTCCATGGGCCCACCCGGGCCAGCTGCCCGACTAAGCCATCTGCATCGATGATGCTCTGTGAACGGAACAGTCCGGCGTTGTCGCCCTGGTTGACCACCAGGCGCTGCCGCAACCGCCCCAGGTCGGAATTGACCACGTCCACCAGCTGCCACTGCTTCACCAGCGGAGGCGGGGCCTCGCGCAGGTCACGCAGGCGCGCATTCTCGCGCTCCAGTGCGTCGATGCGCATGGCGCGCAGGGCCAGCTGCCGCGACTGCTCGCGCAGCAGGTCGTTTTCCCTTTCCAGCTCGCCGCGGGTGCGCAGGAAACCGGAGGTGGCGGACCAGAGCATGCGCGGGGAGCCGATGGTGACCTGGATGGGATAGGCCGCCGCCTGCAGGCCGTAGCGGATGCGGTTGCCCCAGCCATCCTTCTGGTCGAAATACATCAGCACCAGGGAGATGAGCGCAAAAAAGAAGAAGCGCGGACCTGGCGCCAGGTCGCGGGCCGAAGGCCGGTTCATTGCACCGCCGGCAAGAGCCATGCGGGCTGCTCCTTATTCGAGGCCGAAGTGCCCGGGGCCCAGTTCGTCCATCAGCTCGAGGATGCGGCCGCCACCACGCGCCACGCAGGTGAGCGGGTCTTCGGCGATGACCACCGGCAGGCCGGTTTCTTCCATCAGCAGCTTGTCGATGTCGCGCAGCAGGGCGCCACCGCCCGTGAGCACGATGCCGCGTTCGGCCACGTCGGCGCCGAGCTCGGGAGGAGTCTGTTCCAGCGCCTGCTTCACGGCGCCGACGATGCCCTGCAGCGGTTCCTGCAGCGCTTCGAGGATTTCGTTGGAGTTCAGCGTGAACGACCTCGGTACACCTTCGGAGAGGTTGCGGCCCTTGACCGAGAGTTCCCGCACCTGCTGGCCCGGGTAGGCCGCGCCGATCTCGATCTTGATGCGCTCCGCGGTGGCTTCGCCGATGAGGATGCCGTAATTGCGGCGCACGTAGTTCATGAT
>JALYWF010000084.1 GCA_030852845.1 Pseudomonadota bacterium | reverse complement strand
TGGTCATGTAGCGTCATTCCACGGAACAGGCCAGAGGTTGCAGCCTTGCTGGAAGAGTTGCAACCGCACTTTGATAAGATGCCCGATCCAATCCGCAAAGATTGTCCCAATCTCTATTAGGCTTCCTATGAACCAGCACCGTGCCGCCTAACAACCGCACGCAGCAATCGGGGTCACGAAAAAGTGCGCGCACCCGAATGCCCCGGCAGGTTCGAGTTCAGCGATTATGCGCTTCGCGTTGGGTGGTCAGTCGCTGATTCGGGGGCGTTGCGGGCACTGACAAGTGGTACTTGGGTTGTGGCAAGTCAGGTCGAGGCGATTCTCGCGGAGAACGGCAACTGTGAGCAGTTCTGTGCGGAGTCGTCCTGCCAGTGAGAGACTATGAAATACAAACTAGTCGACATGATGCACGTGAGAAAGAATATTGCTGCAGTAGCGCTTCTCATAGCGACCATTGCGCCCTCGGTAGTCTCGGCGATGTGCGTTTGTCCTTACCCGGCATTGCCATACCTCTACAACAATTCGACGCGCATCTTTCTTGGTGAAGTGATTGAGTTAGAGCTAGTTACGAAGAATCCCGTGGCTGGTCAAAAAGCTACTTATGCCGCTACGATCAAGCCACTAGAACTCTTCAAAGGCACGTCGAGTGCGAATATTCGCGTGACATTCAAAACGCGATACATGGATCCAGCGCCTCCCATTCCATTACCTGTCCCGCCCGTTCTAGATCCTGCGTTTAGTGAAAGGACACTCACAATTGTTGATTCTGGTAGCTGCGAGCCCTCACCTTTGATGGCAGATAAGAAGTACTACATTTTTGAGAATCAGGGACAACCGCTTACTTACTCGGGATGTTGGACAGAGCGAATCGTGAACGACAACGCTACTACAATCGATGCTATGCGGAGTCTGCGTGATGCCAGCTAACATCTCGTTGCAGGCGGGCCGTGAACGATAAAGTGGCACACCATCACTTTATGGCGGGCGCTTTGCGCCCGCGCACCAGAGGCGCCGTTGGTGGCCGGCCGCTGAGCTTGGTAGTCTAGGCGTCATGAATTACAACTTCGGCAAGTTCCTCCTGATCTGTGCCAGCCTCGGCGCTGCTCAAGTCGCAGCGGCGTGCAGTTGCTTGACCAGGTCACTGCCGGAGATGGTCTCCGACTCCGATGACATTTATGTCGCAGAGGTGGTGTCGGTGCGACGCGTGACGCGCAATCCGCAGCACAACGAGCGTGCAACATACGAAATCGAAGTCAAGCCACTAGTGATGTTCAAGGGGCAAGCCCCAGAATCCATGAAATTGACTTACACAACGACTTACCACGACGAATCGCGCGAGCTCTTGGCCTCAGTAGACGAAGAAACTGAATATGTGATTAATAGCTGCGACAGGTCGTACGGCGTCGGCAATACATTCCTCTTCTTTCTGAAGAGAAAGGCCCCAATTACATCTGTTGGCGCCTGCGCGCAACGCGCGATCGACAGTCCCAAGCCGGCTTTAGTCCGAGCCGTCAGAGAGCTTTTGCCATGACGCCTGACTCTGCGCTGCAGCGAGCGGCGTTTGACTGAGAGTTCATCGCGCCGTCGCTGAGCTGGGCAGCCAAGCGGCACAGGAGACTCTTGCCTTCCTGAGCGGCGCGTAAAGCTTCGCGTCCTGGTCGCGCAATGCGAGACCGGCGGTGTCAAGCCTTAATACTCTGCTAGCTGCTGCAACTCTTGTCTCGCGTCTTTGCTAAACAGCACTGAACGCAATAGTTCGAGAGCAGGCCGGCAGGGAGGCGTAGAGCATGAACTTTAGCAAGACTGTCAGAGGTCCTTCGCGCTTCAAAGTTCTTGGCCTGGTGCCACTTCTTCTGGCGTCAACGTTCATTGCATCGTGTGCTGGCATCCCTCAAAAAAAGTGGTACAACGTCCGCACTCCTGATGGAAAACTCCTGCACCACGCGTATAGCACGTCAGGCGTGTCTGGAAGTATTGTCACGGCTGACGGGTCAATTGGAATATTTGCCTTGGGGTCGGTCAGTCTTGCGAAGCGTGGTTCGCTCACCCTGACCTTCTACCGATTAACCGATTCACGTGAGCCCTTGACCGTCCACAGGGTCCGCCTGGGCACAACAGAAACAATGACCGACGGACGCGACGTCCGATTCAATGACGACGGAGTCTCCAGCCCCGTGCAAGGGAGGTTCCACTACTCCTCATATTTCCCGGCGATACCGATTCAGGTGGAGTTTTCATCGAGTGGGCGCACTTGGTCCCGTGAAATTGAGCTGCGCCACACCATTACAGAGAAGTATCTTGACGCCGCAAGGCTTCGCCCCAAGGCGCCAAAAACGGTGACCGAGTTCAGCGCATTGCAGCCGTTTTCGACGGCGCCTGCCGAAGCGAGGTTCCCAGCCACCGAGCGTCCATGAGACGCTCGCGTTGTCTGATCAGCGAGGGGGCTGAAGGACGGGA
This sequence comes from Pseudomonadota bacterium, assembly GCA_030852845.1. GTDB lineage: Bacteria > Pseudomonadota > Gammaproteobacteria > Steroidobacterales > Steroidobacteraceae > ZC4RG30. The sequence goes on along the minus strand of JALYWF010000084.1, from coordinate 4,075 downwards.
CCGCCGACGTCGTACTGCACCGGACATCCAAACACCGGCACGCCGGCCGCCCCTTGGGCCGAGCAGAATTCCTGTGCGGCCTCCATCTGCCGCTTGTTGTTGGCGAGCGTCGCCCCGATCGAGAGCCCGCCATTCGGGCCATGGACCGCCACGTTCAGGCGCGGATTGATGCCATAAGCCTTCATGTTCTCGTTGAGTGAACTGGCCCACCAGTGCCAGGTCCATGTGGCATCGCCCAGGTCGCCCTCCATCATGACTTGCGACGTGGGATGGTACGCAAACACGGCGTGCGCCATGTGCGAGTGTCCCAGCACGTGGTAGATCTCGAGGCGCTGGGTGGCGTCCTCGAGCACGAGCTTGCTATCGACCGGAGTGAACCGCAGGGGAAGGGGATTCCTCGCCAGTTCGTCGGGAAACAGGATTGCCGGCCGCGCAATCATTTCCCGGAAAATGGCCTCATTGCCCCGATGCGAAATGACGCCCAGGCCGCGCGATACCGCCGCACGCAGTCCTGCCGTGTGGTCGAAGTGATGATGGCTGACGATGAGCTGCGTCACCTGCTTGCCTGGCACCAGCCGGTTGGCAGCATCGATGCGCGCGAGGGTAGCGGCAGCACTGCCATTGGCCTCGAACAACACCAGGTGATCAGCAAACTCGATCGCCGGACCGCCGTTGTTGTTGCCTGTGCGCACGTCCCACACGCCCTTTGCCAGCGGCGTGATGGTCACCTCGGGTGATGCGGCAGGCCCGGGCGCGCGACCCGGTGCGGCCGGCGACTGGGGCATTGCCGGCAGCTGGCTGCGTGCCACGTTGAGCCGGTAGGAGTCGACCTGGAACATCAGGGTCACCTGGTTGCGCCAGTCGATGCGGTTCATGAGTCCATAGGGCAGCATCACCCCTTCGTGCGGGGTGTAGCCGCTGAACAGCGCGGTGACGGCGAGGTCACCGAGGTTGGCATGGCCGATCACCCGGCGGGTCCAGGCGGGCAGGGAGGTGACCGGATCCACGCCCATCAGCACCGGCACGCCCTGCGCTGTGGTGAACTGCAGAACCGGCTGCCCCTCTTCCACACTGACGGCGCCCAGGCTGGCAGCAGGGTCAAGCAGGGCGAGCACCGCCGACAGCGGGTGATCGAGCAGCTCCGCGGCACCCTGCTGCGTGGCCGTGCGGTTCCAGTTGAGGCCGAATGGGGCAGCAAAGGGAAACATGGGCGCACGCCGCTGCTGCAACACCGCGCGGCGGGCCGCAAGGTCGATGCTGCGCTGTGCGTCTGCGATGGCACGCCACTTGGGCGGCGCATTCAGCTCGGCGGTGACATTGCCCCCGCCGTCCATGTAGGCATCCTGGCCGAAGCCGGTGTACACCAAGGTCTCGACACTGCGCAGGCGATCGATGCCGCCCATTGCGGCGGCAACCTGCCCGACCAGCCGCTGGGCCGGCGAAAGCTGCGCCGTTGTCGGTGCGGCCGCCCAGGACATCGTCGCTGCCAGGGCGAGCGGCAAGAACAGACAAAGCTTCTTCCTCATCTGCGCTCCTGCTCCCCGCTGAAGTCGAACAGGTCGGGCTCTTCCGGCTTCTCCATGCCCTGTTCCCAGTATTTCTCCCAGATCTGCGCCCATGGCCGGTTGTACATGTCGGGCACCTCATACTCGATCACGCGTCCGGGTGTCACGGGCGTTGCCGTGCCTTTCAGGGGGTAGATGGTTTGGATGCATTCGACGAACGGGACGGGATTCACCTGCGCATCGATGAAATCGCCACGCTTGTCCATGCGTTCGACGATGCGGATGGGTTCTACCAGCGCCTCGGGGTCGTAGAGGATGGCCTCGTGGCTGATGCCGGTGAACTTCCTCGCGGCATCGCGCAGCGGCGCGTAGATCTCGATCGACTGCATCTTGTCGGAATGCTCGAAGGCAGTGTGCGACGTCCAGGCCTGGATATTGGAGGTCCAGGTGATGAGCGTGTCGCCATCCCAGAAGCCGATCGTCTCGCCATACCAGCGCGGCACCTGTTCGCCCAGGCGGGGTACGGGCCCGTCCATCTTGAACGACCTGCCCACATGGATGTTGGTGACAAAATTCAGCGCGCCGCTCATGAAGAGCTGCACCATCTGCGGCGTGACCATGATCTGGCGGTCGTAGGCGCCCCACTCGTGCCAGCGTCGCATGAAGCCCTCCGGCCAGCAGAACTGCGCGGGCCACATGGGTTTGACGGTGTTGCCATGGTGGTAGGTTTCCTGCACGAGGCGCTGCTTGTATGTATCGGTCAGCAGCGATAGCACCGTCGGTACCTGCACGTGGCGCATGTTGATCCAGGTGTCGTTGCGCTGGCCGAATCGTGGCTGGCGGTAGACGCCGTTCCATTCGTGCGGCAGGGTGGCTGGCGTGTGGAGGGTGGGCCCGCCGCGCGCGCGCGTCTCGGCGAGCAGTGCCTCGTAGTGCGCCTGGGCCGTGCGGAACTTATACGGACTGACGATGGCCTGTCGCGGATAGTCGCGGTCGCAGTAACCCCAGGGCGCGTTGCCTGGCCGGCTGCCGGATGCATCAGCAGCCGCTCCCGCCCAGAGGTTTTCGATGGCGAGCAGGCTGTTGCAGCGGAAGTAGCGCGGGTCACTCCACAGCTGGTGGTCGGCGTAGAAGTCAGGTGTCGTGAACAGGTCGCGGGCCAGGGGCTCGACGCCCGTTGGCGTCTTTCCAGGGGGAGCTGAGCCGGTGAAGCCGCCATTGCGCTGCGTGCTGGCACCGACTGGGGGCAGAGTGTTGACGTCTGCGGCGAGCGGGGCGGCACGTCCTACGCTGGTGAATCCGATATCGGGCAGTTGCTGGGCTTGCGCGGCAAAAGCGGTCAGCGACAGGGCGGCGCAGGCAACCGCGAACAGACTCCTGCGGAGCGTTGCGGCGCATCTCGCTGCCGTGGTCATCATCATGGATGCTCTCCCTGATCGAGCCGGCTACGGCAGAGGAGCGGGGGATTATTCTGCTGAGCAGGAATAAAGTCCAGCGCACGCATCAATCCGAACACCGTTGCCAGGGTGTATCGCGAGCTGGAACTGCGCGGCTTCGGAGGGCGTGGCGAACTTCTGCCTCGCAAGATGCTGCTGTGTCTGCTGGCTGTGATTGCTGCGTCGGCGGCCCTGGTCTGGCTTTTCATGCCGCGTCACTGAAGCAGCCATCGGGCAGCAGCTCTGACCACTTCGCGCGTAAAATCCGCTCCAGTCCAACGAAGCGGAACGTCATGACCCAGCAAACCTTCACCAAGACCCCCGGATGGCTCGACTGGTACCAGGGACCCGCGAAGCCGCAGTTCAAGCTGCCCGCCGGCGCGGTCGATGCCCATTGCCACGTATTCGGCCCGGGCGCGGAGTTTCCCTTCGCGCCGGAGCGCAAATACACGCCCTGCGACGCCTCCAAGGCGCAACTCTTTGCGCTGCGTGACCACCTGGGTTTCGCCCGCAACGTGATCGTGCAGGCCACCTGCCATGGCGCCGACAACCGCGCCATGGCCGATGCCTGCATCGCCGCACAGGGCAAGGCCCGCGGCGTGGCCACGGTGCGCCGTTCGGTCACCGAGGCCGAGCTGCAGCAGCTGCACGCTGCCGGTGTTCGCGGCGTGCGCTTCAACTTCGTCAAGCGCCTGGTGGATTTCACGCCCAAGGACGAGCTGCTGGAGATCGCCGGCCGCATCCACCAGCTCGGCTGGCACGTGGTGATCTATTTCGAGGCGGTGGACCTTCCCGAGCTGTGGGATTTCTTCACGGCGCTGCCGACCACAGTGGTGGTGGACCACATGGGCCGCCCGAACGTGGACAAGCCCATCGATGGCCCCGAGTTCTCGCTGTTCCTGCAGTTCATGCGCGAGCACCAGAACGTGTGGAGCAAGGTGAGCTGCCCGGAGCGGCTGTCGAAGAGCGGCCCGCCGGCGCTGAATGGCGAGCGGCATGCCTATCGCGACGTGGTTCCTTTCGCGCGCCGGGTGGTGGAGGAGTTTCCCGATCGGGTGCTCTGGGGCACCGACTGGCCGCACCCGAACCTGAAGGACCACATGCCGGATGACGGGCTGCTGGTGGATTTCATCC
>JALYWF010000070.1 GCA_030852845.1 Pseudomonadota bacterium | reverse complement strand
GGCCAGGCTTCCTCACGCAGCTCATCGATGGCCTGCGGATCGAGGCGGCCGTATTCGGCCGCGCTTTCCGGATCGAGCCAGCGCCGCGCGGCAACGGCCTGCGTGCGACGCTCCTCCAGCGGAGCGTCGTCCAGGTACGCATAGGGACGTGCATTGAGGATTTCCATCGCGAGCATCGATGGCTGGGGCAGGTCGCGTACCAGCACCTCGACCTGGCCCTGCTCGATGCCCTTGAGCAGCGCGACCAGGCCGTCAATGTCCATGGCCTCGTGCAGGCAGTCATGCAGTGTCTGTCGCACCAGCGGATGTTCGGGTATCTCGCGTGGACCGGCGATGTTCTCCAGGCAGGCCAGCTGGTCGGGAAAGATCACCGAGACCAGGTCCTCCGCAGCCATGCGCAGCAGCGGTGGGGGCGTCTTGCGACCACCGCGGGAAGTCTTCACCGCCAGCGAGATGGTGGCATTCCAGCGCCATCGCGTGGTGAACAGCGGCGCATCCAGCACCGCCTGGATGAGCACGGCTTCCACGGTATTGCTGTGCAGGTACTTCACCACCTCTTCGAGCGCGAAGCTGTGCGTCTCGCCCAGGGAAAGCACGATGGCATCTTCCGTGGCTGCCGCCTGCAGTTCGAAGTTGAAGGACTGGCAGAAACGCTTGCGCAGCGCGAGGCCGAAGGCGCGGTTGACCCGCGCGCCGAAGGGGGAGTGCACCACCAGCTGCATGCCGCCGGCCTCGTCGAAGAACCGCTCGATCACCAGTCGCCGGCGCGTCGGCAGATGTCCCAGCGCCGCCTTGGCCGTGGCCAGGTACTCCACCAGCTGGCGTGCAGCCGTGGTGCCCAGCTGGTGGTTGTCGCGGATGCGCTGGCAGCACGCGTCGATGCTCAGTGCGTCGATCGACGTCAGTGCTGCATCCACCTCGCTGCGCAGGTGCGAGACGGCTGTCGAAAGCTCATCGCTGCGGGCCGGAGCCTCGCCCAGCCAGAAGGGTATGGTGGGTGGCTGGCCGGCGGCGTCTTCCACCCGCACCTTGCCGGCCTCCACGCGCAGGATGCGGTAGGAGGTGTTGCCCAGCTGGAAGATGTCCCCGGCGTTGCTCTCGACCGCGAAGTCCTCGTTCAGGGTTCCCACCGGTGAGCCCTGCGGCTCCAGCACCACCTGGTAGTCCGCGTTCTGCGGAATCGCTCCACCACAGGTGATCGCCGTGAGGCGTGCGCCGCGTCGCGCACGCAGCCGGCCGTTCACCGCATCGCGATGCAGGTATGCACTCTGCCTGCCGCGGCGGGTTGCGATGCCGTCGGAGAGCATCTGCAGTACCTCGCGATAGGTGGCATCGGAGAGGTTGCGATAGGGCCACGCGCGACGCAGCAGTGCATGCAGCTCCGTTTCGCCGCGTTCACCACTGGCCACCTCTGCGACGATCTGCTGGCAGAGCACATCCAGCGGGGCGTCGGGAATCTGCAGCCGGTCGAGCTCTCCGGCGCGCACGGCATCGAGCAGGGCCGTGCATTCCACCAGCTCATCACGGGACAGCGGGAACAGCCGGCCCCGCGGCACGCCCTGCACGGCATGATTCGCACGCCCCACGCGTTGCAGGAAGGTGGAGATCGCGCGTGGCGAACCGAGCTGGCACACCAGGTCCACATCGCCGATGTCGATGCCCAGTTCCAGTGATGCGGTGGCCACCAGGGCCCGCAGTCCGCCGGCCTTCAGGCGCTGCTCGGCATCCAGTCGCAGTTCCTTCGCGAGGCTGCCGTGGTGGGCAGCTACATTCTCTGCGCCCAGTCGTTCGGAAAGATGCCGTGTGACACGCTCCACCATGCGGCGCGTATTGGCGAAGATCAGGGTCGTGCGGTGTTCCTGCACCAGCAAGGCCAGCTTGTCGTACAGGTTTTCCCAGACTTCCGTGGCCATCACGGCATCGAGCGGGGAATCAGGCAGCACCAGCGCGATGTCCCGGCTGCGCACGTGGCCACTGTCGATGATGGTGCATCGCCGGTCGGTTCCGACGAGGAACTGCGCCACGTCGGCAATGGGCTTCTGCGTGGCCGACAGCCCGATCCGCTGCAGGCTGCCCGCGCCGAGATCGGCCAGGCGCTCCAGCGACAGGGCCAGGTGCGCGCCGCGTTTGGTCGCCGCGACGGCGTGGATCTCATCGACGATCACTGTCCGCGCCGGGGCCAGCAGCTTGCGTCCGGATTCACTGGTGAGCAGCAGGTAGAGCGACTCGGGCGTGGTCACCAGGATGTGCGGCGGGGAGCGCAACATGGCAGTGCGCTCGGCCTGCGGCGTATCGCCGGTGCGTACCTGGCTGCGGATGGCGGTGCCGGCGATGCCGGATTTCTCCAGCTCCGCGATGCAACCGGCCAGCGGCTGTTCCAGGTTGCGGTGGATGTCGTTCGACAACGCTTTGAGCGGCGAGACGTAGACCACCTGCACGCCTGGCTCGAGCGTGCCGTCGGCCGCCTGCCGCACCAGGGAATCGATGGCGGCAAGGAAAGCAGCGAGCGTCTTGCCGGAGCCGGTAGGCGCGGCGATCAGCGCATGCCCGCCACCGGCGATGACAGGCCAGGCTTCGGCCTGCGCCGGCGTCGGCGCACCGAAAGTGCCGGTGAACCAGCGCGCGACGGCGGGGTGGAAGAAGTCCAGCGACATCGCCGGTGGTCAGCCCTGTGCGGCCATCTGCCCGAAGCGCCCGGAGTTGAAATCCTCGATGGCCTGCATGATCTCCTGCCGGCTGTTCATCACGAAGGGACCATATCCGACCACTGGCTCGTCGATGGGTTCGCCGGCCAGCAGCAGCACACGGGCTGCGCCTGCGGCCTCGATCTGAACGGTTTCTCCCGCGCGCTCGAGCGCGACTACCTGGGCCTCGCGCGCGATCGCACTGCCATTGGCCTGGATGGTTCCTTCCAGGACCACCAGCAGCGTGTTCCAGCCGGCAGGCAGCTGGAAGCTGTTGCTGCCTTTCTCCATCCGGATATCCCAGACATTCATGGGGGTGAAGGTGCGCGCCGGACCGCTGCTGCCGCCATGACTGCCGGCGATCACGCGCAACGATCCGCCGCCCGCGGGCAATGGCACCTCGGGGATGTCGCTGGCGAGGATGGCCTGGTAGCCGGGCGAGGCCATCTTCGACTTCGCCGGCAGGTTGACCCACAGCTGCACGGCCTTGAGCCTGCCGCCTGACTGCGTGAAGGCCGGTGAATGGAACTCCTCGTGCAGGATGCCGGCGCCGGCCGTCATCCACTGCACGTCTCCCTTGCCGATGACGCCGCCATTGCCGGTGGAATCGCGATGCGCGAGCTCGCCGTCCAGCACGATGGTCACGGTCTCGAAGCCGCGATGCGGATGTTGCCCCACGCCACGGGGCCGGGCAGCCGGGGGGAAATCCGCGGGACCTGCGAAGTCCAGCAGCAGGAAGGGACTGAACCGTGCCGCATCACCGTTGTAGGTGAAAAGTGAACGTACGGGAAAACCATCGCCAACCCAGTGGCCGGGTGGCGGATCGAGGAGGGCGGCAATCTGCTTCATGGACGGAATATGGGGCCGGGATTGTGGATTTCATCTTCCCATAACCGGTTCGCGCTTCAACCTGCGCCAAGGGTCGCAGCCCCGCCTGGGCGGGGTTGCGGTGCGAATTTCCGGCCAGCAGGCCGGGCCGCAAGCACCGGTACCGGGGCTGGGCCTCCTTTGTGGCATGGTCTTGTCGGACCGCGCATGCAATTGGAAATGCGTCGAAATGCTGTGGTCAGCTGGCGTCATGAACCTGTCAGGGATGCGGCGCCTGATGCGCGCCACCGCCATAGCGGCGATTTCCGCGGTGTTGTTGTCTTGCGGCGGTTCCGGCAGCAGCCCGGACCCTGAGCCCCCGCCAACGGAACCACCTCCGCCTCCGCCGCCACCGCCGCCGCCCCCGCCCCCGCCACCTCCGCCGGTGGTTTCGGGCCTCGACGCGCGTCCCTCCAACACCAGCTGCCTGGCCGGACCTGCTCCCACCCAGACCGCGTCGCTGGGGATCGAGCGCGTGTTTGCCGGTGTGGGCAACTTCAGCAGCCCCATCCTGATGCTGCAGGAGCCAGGCAGCACAGCGCGCTGGTACGTGGTTGAACAGACCGGACGCGTACAGGTGTTCGACAACCAGGCGGATGTCTCCACGCGCCGGGAGTTCATAGACGCCACCACCCTCATCGCCGGCGCGTCCGGTGGGGAAATGGGCCTGCTCGGCATGGCCTTCCATCCCGGCTGGCCGGCGGACCCGCGGGTGTATCTCTCGTACACGGCACTGAGCGACGGCCAGCGGGTGTCCCGCATCTCCGAGTTCACCAGTTCGGATGGCGGCCTCACGATCTCCCCGGGGACGGCGCGGGTGATCCTGCAGACCTACCAGCCGGACACCAACCACAATGGTGGCCACATCGCCTTTGGCCTCGACGGCCTGCTCTACATTGGCTTCGGTGACGGCGGCGGCGGTGGTGACGAGTGGGGAACGATCGGCAATGGCCAGCGGCTGTCCACCCTGCTGGGCAAGGTGCTGCGCATCGATGTGGCGGGCACCACGGGTGCGACACCGTACGCGATTCCTGCAGGCAATCCCTACATCGGCAACGCCGTGTGCAACAACGACACCGGTGCCTTCACGCAGTCGTGCCCGGAAATCTACGCCTATGGCCTGCGAAATCCCTGGCGCTGGAGCTTTGACAAGGTCACCGGTGAGCTGTGGCTGGGTGATGTGGGACAGGGCGCCTGGGAGGAAGTGAACCGCATCGTCGCGGGCGGCAATTATGGCTGGCGCTGCCGCGAGGGTGCGCATGACTACAACAGCAGCTGCGGCCCGAACGCAGGCAGCGCCATCAACCCGGTGGCTGAATTCCCGCGGCAGGCAGGCAATGCAGTGACCGGCGGGTATGTGTACCGGGGCAGCGCGATCCCGCAGCTGGCCGGGCGCTATGTGTTCGGGGACTACGGCAGCGGGCGTATCTGGCACATCGCGCGCGATACCACGCCCACACTGCAGGTGACCAATCCGTTCAATTCGAGCCTCAACATCTCCTCTTTTGCGCAGGACGCCAGTGGCGAGATCTACGTGGTCCACCTCGGCGGCACGCTGCATCGCCTGGTCCCCGCTGCGGGCAATGGTGGTGGTGGCCCGCCATCGCAGCTGTCAGCCACCGGATGCGTGAATCCGGCAGATCCGGCCCAGCCGGCGGACGGCCTCATCCCCTATGCGCCCAATGCGCCGTTCTGGTCCGACGGTGCGGTGAAGCAGCGCTTCCTGGCCCTGCCGGATGGCAGCAACATCGACGTCGCGGCAAGCGGTGATTTCGATCTGCCCACTGGCAGCGTGCTGATGAAACACTTCAGGCTGGGTACACGCCTGGTGGAAACACGCCTGCTGATGCACCACGACGATGGGAACTGGGCCGGCTACACCTATGAGTGGAACGAGCAGGGCACGGAGGCCACGCGGGTGGTGGGTGGCAAGTCGGTGCAGGTCGCCGGCCAGGCGTGGCGGTTCCCGAGCGAGTCGCAATGCCTGTTCTGCCACAGCGCGGCAGCGGGGCGGTCACTGGGCCTGGAACTGGCGCAGCTGAACGGAGCGCTGACCTACACAGCCACCGGTCGCACGGCCAACCAGCTGGCCACGCTGGATGCCCTGCACATGGTTGTGCCGGCACTGGCGTCGCCGCCGGAACAGCTGCCCGCGATGCCGGATCCCTTCGGCACCAAGGGCACGCTCAGCGAACGTGCGCGCGCCTACCTGCACTCCAACTGTTCGCATTGTCATCGGCCCGGCGGCCCCGCACCGGTGAACATGGACTTTCGCTACACCACGCCGCTCGCCCAGACCAATGCCTGCGATGCGGTGCCGGTGCGCGACCTGGGGGTGGCCGGTGCGCGTCGCATCGCCGTTACCGGCACGGATCGCGCCAGCCGGTCGCTGATATTGCTGCGCCCCTCGCGCACGGACAGTGATTCGATGCCGCCCGTGCAGCCCCGTGTGGTCGATGTGGCAGGCGTGGCATTGCTCACCGAGTGGGTGAATTCGCTCACCAGCTGCGACTGAGCCGGGCCAATGCAGAGCCCGGCCCACGTGATGGACCGGGCTGCGATGGACGCTCGCCTACCTGGCCTTCAGCGTCGAAAGGAATTCGATCAGGTCGGCACGTTCCTTGGTGTCGGTCACCGGCATCACCATCATTGTGCCTGGCACCCTGGTCGTGGGGCTGGCGAGGAACTCATCCAGCGTCTTGGCATTCCAGGTGACGTTGTGTGCCTTCAGCGCGGGCGTGTACATCGTGAATTCCTTCACGCTGGCGGCCTTGCGACCCACCACGCCCTGCAGCGGCGGGCCAAGTTGCGCAGCGCCCGGCTGCAGCGAATGGCAGGCGACGCACAGCTTGTCGAACACGGCCTTGCCGGCGGCGGCATCGGCGGCGAGGGCGACCGGCGCCGCAAGCAGGCTGGCCAGCACGAGGGTCGGGACGGAAGAACGCTTCGCGGACATGGACTGCTCTCTCCAGGATCGAACAGCCTTGGCGGCCATTTGCGGCGCCGATTCTACCAAGGCAGCCGCTGAACCCGCGCTGAAGAAAGGTTGATGGGTCCCCGCATTGCGGGGACCCTGTCGCTATCCGGCTTCGTCGCGGTGCGGCGTCAGATCGGGTAGTGCCGGTGCTGCGTGGAGACGCTGATCCAGCGCAGGTCGGTGAACTCGGCCACGCCGGCGCGACCTCCGAAGCGCCCCAGGCCCGAGGCCTTGGTGCCGCCGAAAGGCATCTGCGCCTCGTCCTGCACCGTGGGACTGTTGATGTGGCAGATTCCCGAGTCGATGCGCTGCGCCACCGACAGTGCGGTGTTGATGTCACGGCTGAACACGGCGGCGGAAAGGCCGTACTCGCAGTCGTTGGCCAGCTCCACGGCGTGGTCCACGTCGCGCGCCCTGAGGATGCCGACAATGGGGCCGAATGATTCCTCGCCGTAGATGCGCATGCCCTTCTTCACGCCATCGACAACCGTGGGTTCGAAGAAGGCCCCGCCGCTGCCTTTGCCGCCGGTGATGATGGTGGCGCCCTGGGCGGTGGCATCGGCCATCAGTGCCTTCACGTGATCGACCGTGCGGTTGTCGACGCAGGCGCCGATCGGGAAGTTGCCCTTGGTGGGATCTCCCACCTGCAGGGTCTTCACCTTGGCGACGAACCGTTTCGTGAACTCATCGGCGATCTTTTCGACCACGATGATGCGCTCGGTCGACATGCAGATCTGGCCCTGGTGCATGAAGGCGCCGAAGGCGGCTGCGGCCACGGCCTCGTCGAGGTCGGCATCTTCCAGTACCAGCAGCGGGGCCTTGCCGCCCAGTTCCAGCAGGCAGGGCTTCAGGTGCTTGCCCGACAGTTCGCCCACGATACGACCCACGCGGCTGGAGCCGGTGAAGTTCACGCGCTTTACGGCCGGATGGGCGATCAATGCCTCCACCACGGCAGGCGCATCGGCTGCCGAATGTGCGATGAAGTTGACCGCGCCGGCCGGCAGCCCGGCTTCGACGAAGGCATCGACGATGAGCCTGTGGGTGGCCGGGCACAGCTCCGAGGCCTTCATCACGGTGGTGTTGCCGCAGGCCAGCGCCATGGCAATGGAGCGCACGCCAAGGATCACCGGCGCGTTCCACGGCGCCATGCCGACGCAGACGCCGGCGGGCTGGCGCAGCGCCATGGCGAAGGTGCCGGCATGGTCGGAAGGCACCGTTTCGCCGGTGATCTGCGTGGTCATCGCAGCGGCTTCCTCGAGCAGCGTGGCGGCGAATCCGGTGTTGAAGTGTCCCCAGCCGGCGATGGCTCCGGTTTCCTCCACGCACAGGCGCGAGAAATCGCCGCTCTTCGTGCGCAGGATGGCAGCGGCTTCCATCAGCTTCTTGCGGCGGGCATTGGGCCCGGTGGCCGACCATTCCGGGAAGGCCCTGGCCGCCGCATCGCATGCCGCGCGCACATCGTCGGGGGAGGCGGCAGCCGAGCGGGACACCACTTCACCGGTGATCGGGCTGCGCCGCTCGAAGGTCGCGCCACTCTTTGCCGGGGTGTCCTTGCCGCCAATCAGCAGTCGTGTTTCGTTCATGGCAGTTCCAGTGTTGTGGTGTGGATGTCTGGAAGGGGCCGCAGAATAGCATCTAAACTGTCTGCCAGATGACAGGCCCCCCGACGTCCGCGCCCTCGCTGCCGCCTGTGTGGCTGCGGGCAATGGCCCTGATTCCGCTGCCCGTGCTGTACGGCATCTGCGGCGCATTGGCGTGGTGTGCGCGCAGGTCTGGCGGCTCGCGCTGGCGCGTGACGCAGGAGAACCTGCGGCAGGTTTTTCCCGCCCTGCCCGAGGTCGCACGCAGGCGCCTCGCGGCGGCGAACTACCGCCATTTCGCCGATCTGGCCGCCGAGCTCATCGCCAGCTGCCGCCTCACCCGCGAGCAGCTGCTCGCGCGCGTGGAGGTGCGCAATGTCCAGGTGCTGCAGCAGTGGCTGGCGGCGGGCCGGCCCGTGCTGCTGATGGCATCGCACCAGTCGCACTGGGATTTCGGGATGTATGCAATGGCCGCGGTGCTGGGATATCCGGTGGACGCAGCCTACAAGCCACTGAAGGCGCGCGCTGCTGATCGCGCGCTGATCGCGCTGCGCCGCCGCTGGGGCGTGAACCTGGTGCCGGCCAAGGACCTGCTGTCGGATCTGCTGCGCCGCAGGCACCAGGTGCGCGCCATCGCCATGCTGGCCGACCAGGCGCCACGCACCAGCGAGCACCAGCACTGGCTCAGCTTCCTCGGCCGCGACACGCCGTTCTACATGGGGCCGGAGCAGATGGCCCGTGCCACGCGCTATGGCGCCGTCTATGTGTCCATGCATCGCACGCGGCGCGGGCACTACGTGGCGGAATGCCGGGCACTGGCAGCGCCCAATGAGCAACTTGCTCCGGGGGAGTTCACCAGCCGCTATGCGCGCCTGGTGGAGCAGGACATCCTCGCCCATCCCGCCGAGTGGACGTGGGGGCACCGGCGCTGGAAGCAGCGCCGCGATACGGACGCTACCGGCCCAGTTTCGACGACAGGTGCGCCGCCAGCTGCGCCACCGTCGGATAGTCGAACAGCTCCGTGAGGTCCACGAGGTTGGGATAGTCGCGGTCCACCTGTTCGTGGATCTCGATCAGTTTCAGCGAGCTGGCGCCGATCTCGAACAGGTTGTCCTGGGTGCTGATCTGCCGTGGCGCAAGCACGGCGTTGCAGATGTTCAGCAGTCGCGACTCGATTGAATCGGCGCTCTTGCTCGCGCCCGGGGTGAGTGCGCCGCTGTGGCGCGCCAGTTCCGCCAGCTCCACGGCGAACTCGCCTTCGATCAGCTGCTGTTCGAGCAGGTGGCGCTGGATCTTGCCGCTGGTGGTCTTGGGGATGCGCTTCACTGGCACCACCTGCGCCACTTCCAGTCCGGCCTGCTCATTGATCAGGCGCGCGATGGCCGCAGCGGTGGCCGCGAAGTCTGCCGCATCACCGCGATGCAGGGCGAATACCGTGAGCTGGTCGGTCTCGGCGCCAGGGGGACGCACGCCGGCCACCACCACCTTGCCCAGTTCCATGCCGGGCGCCTTGATGGCGATGTTCTCCAGGTCATGCGGGTAGTAGTTCTGGCCATTGACGAAGATGATCTCCTTCGCGCGACCGGTGATGAACAGCTCGCCTTCGGAGAGCAGGCCAAGGTCGCCCGTGCGCAGCCAGCCATCGGCGGTGAACGAGGCGGCATTGAGGGCGGGTTCCTCGAAGTAGCCGCCCGTCACATTGTTGCCGCGGATCAGGATGTGGCCGATGCGGCCTTCGGAAAGTGGGGCATCGTCGTTGCCGGCAATGCGCAGCTCGCAGCCGGGGATGGGCGCGCCCACCGACAGGAAGGCGATGGCATCGCGGCTGGGTGGTGCGAGCACTTCTGCCTCGTCACCTACACCAAGTTTGTGCCGGTTGAGCCAGAGCGCGCGCCACGGGCGACCCACCGGCGGAAAGCTCACGGCCAGCGAGGCCTCGGCCAGGCCGTAAACCGGGAACATGGCCGTGCGCCGCAGCGACAGGCCCTCCAGGCGCGCCATGAATTCCTCGCAGAGTTCCAGTGAGATCGGTTCGGCTCCATTGAAGATGAGGCGCACGGAGGCAAGGTCGAGGTTGCCGGGTGAGCGGTCCGACAGCACCTTAAGGTAGTGCCGGTAGCCGAAGTTCGGCGAGCAGAGGATGGTGGCGCGCTGCTCCGAGGCGATGGCCAGCCACAGCAGCGGCCGCCGCACGAACAGCTCCGTGGGCATCAGGTGCATTTCCACCCGGTGGTGGAACATCACCAGGTGGAAGCCGATCAGGCCCATGTCATGCGTGAGCGGCATCCACGACAGGCTCACGTCGCGCTCGCTGAAGCCACCCACTTTTTCCACCGCGATGCCGTGCTGGATCAGGTTGGCATGCGTGAGCACCACACCCTTCGGATCGCTGGTGGAGCCGGAGGAGAACTGGATGAAGGCCGTGTCTTCGGGCTGGCTGGCGTGTTCGGCGCCGGCGGGCGCGCCCGGGGTCACGTCCTCCACCAGCAGCGCGCGGGTGCGCAGGGCCTGGAAGGTGTCGCTCTCGTCGCTGCCGGCGGCGAACTGCCCCACACGCTCGAAGGTCTTGCGATCGGTGTGGATGAAAGGGGTGCCCAGCTTGCGCGCAATGCGCAGCAGCTTGTGGCGGTGCTCGTCACTGATGCCAATGGCCACCGGCACGGGCACGATGCCACCCAGCACCGCTGCCCAGAAGGCCTCGAGGAACTGTTCGTTGTTGTTCAGCAGCAGGATCAGCCGGTCGCCGGGCCTGGCTCCCAGCCCCTGCAGGTGATGCAGCAGGCCCAGCGCGCGCGTGCGCAGCTGGCCGTAGGTGATGCGATGGGACTGGCCTTCGCCAGCGTGGAAAGTGATGCCCCGGTCAGCGCCGGCATTGGCGGCCATCAACTGGTTGAGCGTGGTAACGGTCATGGGCGGATTCTACTGCCTGGCGGCGAGCTGCATGATGAAGGGCCGTGTCGCGCGCAGGTTGATCAGGGCCTCGAACTCCACCGGATCGTCATCTACGCGGCGCAGGCTGAAGCGCCGCGCGAAGCGGTTCAGGTGCACCAGCATCTCGTAGATGGCCAGTGTCTCGCCGATGCAGTGGTGGGCGCCGGCCGAGAACGGCAGGTAGGTGAGTTTGGGCCGGGCTTCCTCATCACGCGGCGCAAAGCGCTCGGGGATGAATTTTTCCGGCTCGGTCCAGAACTCCGGGTGCCGGTGCACGAAGTAGGGGCTGAAGAACACGTCGGTGCCGGGCGGCACGGTGTACCCCCCCAGCTGGTCGGCCTCGATGGTGCGGCGGGAAACCACCCACACGGGCGGATAAAGCCGCATGGCCTCGCGCGCGACCATGTTGCTGTAGGGCAGGGCTTCCATCTGCTGCAGCGAAGGCACGGGGACTTCGGGATTCGCATCGATCTCCGCGTGCAGTTTCGCTTCGGCCTCGGGGTGTTCACCCAGCAGGTACCAGGTCCAGTTCAGTGCGCTGGCGGTGGTCTCGTGCCCGGCCACGATCAGCGTGGTGAGCTCGTCGACGATCTCCTTGTCGGTCATGCCCGCGCCACTTTCCTTGTCGCGCGCGCCCAGCAGCAGCGACACATAGTCCGGTGCATCGCCGGCCGGCTCGCCACCGGCCGCACGGCGTCGCGCGACGAACTCGCCGATCAGCGCGGCCAGCTTGCGGAAGCGGTACGCGAACTTCAGGTCCCGCGCCGGCTCCTCGGTGAAGAGGGAGAAGGGATTGCCGCCCGTCTGCGTGCTCATGGCTTCAAGGTCATCGCCGAACAGCACCGACAGGATGATCTCCAGCGTCATCGTGCTCATGTCTTCGGTGACATTGACCGGCTCGCCAGCGTCGCACTTGCGCTGCCAGTCGGCCAGCAGCCTGTCATTGGCGCGCGCGATCACGCGATCGAACTGCGCCAGGATGCGGCGGTGGAAGGTGGGTTGCATCATGCGCCGCTGGCGCTTCCAGAACTCACCCTCGCTCACTATGATGCCGTTGCCGAGCAGGATCTTGATGCGATCGAAGCCCACGCCCTTGGTGTAGTTGCGATGGTTCTGGATCAGGATGCGCCGCACGTCGTCCGGGTGGTTGAAAACCCAGGTGTGCGAGCCGCGGCCCGGTGCGAACACCCGGTAGGCGTCGCCGAGTGCGGCATGGATGGAACGCATGCGATCCAGCGAGTCGGCGGTGGAACCGATGTCGAAGCGCTGGTCGGATTCGGGTGGCAGGGGCTGGGGTGCAGTCATGAAGCGCGAAATTCTACCCGAACAGCGGGTTTCCACGCGGCGCCTGACGCCACTGCGGCGCCTCGCCTACGCGGTGCTCGCACCGCTGCTGCTGGGCGTGATCCGGCTGTGGTGGGCCAGCTGCCGCGTGGTGCGCGTGGTCGGCGGCGAACACCTGGAGCAGTCGCTGGTCGCGCACGGGTCACTGCTGCCCTGCTACTGGCACCAGCACGAACTGTTCTGCGGCCGCTACCTGCTGCAGCAGCGTGGGCTGGGGCTGGTCCCCGGATTCCTCATCAGCCCCTCGGTAGATGGTGAGGTCCCGGCCTGGATCGCCGCGCGCCTTGGTGCGCGAGTCATCCGCGGTTCCTCCACGCGCACCGGCGCGCGCGCATTGCGGGACTACTATCGCCTGCTGGTGGAAGAGGGCGTCTCGCCCGTGATCACGCCTGATGGTCCCACCGGGCCGCGTTTCCGCTTCAAGCCGGGCGCGCTGCTGCTGGCCCAGCTCTCCGGACGCCCCCTGCTGCCCATGGCCTTCGCGGCTTCGCGGGCCTGGACCTTCGGCTGGGATCGTTTCGTGCTGCCGTGGCCGTTCAGCCGCATCGCCATCTCGGTCGGTGCGCCGGTGATGATTGCCAGGAATATCCCGCTCACCGACGAGGCCGCGGTGGGCCTGCTGCAGCGGCAGATGGAAGAGGCGATGCACGAGCAGTTCAGGCGTGCGCGCGGGGCGCTGCGGTGAGTGCGATGCCGGCTGCATCCTGGCTGGCACGCGGCAGCGCTGCGCGAGACAGGCTCATCCTGATAACCCTGGGGCTTGTACTTTTTGGCGCCGGCCTCGGGCTGCGCGATCCCTGGCCGGCAGATGAGCCACTGCATGCGCTGATCGCCCGCGGCATGCTGGCCAGCGGTGACTGGCTGATCCCGACGGTGGGCGGTGACTTCTTCCAGGACAAGCCGCCGCTGGTGTTCTGGCTGCAGGCCATTTGTTTCGCGGTTACCGGCTCCGAGCGCATCGGCTTCCTGCTGCCGTCGCTGCTGGCAGGGCTGGGCACGCTGCTGCTGGTGCACGACCTGGGGCGGCGGCTGTGGAACCGCGAGGCCGGGCTGGGTGCAGCGCTGCTGCTGATGTTCACCGTGCAGTTCACCTTGCAGGCGCGGCGCGGGCAGCTGGATGAACTGCTGGTCTTTTTCACCACGCTGTCCGTGTACTGCCTGATGCGCCAGCTGTTGCTGGGTGGCGGGTGGCGCTGGGCAATTGGCGCCGGACTGGCCGCCGGCGCCGGAGCGCTCACCAAGGTGGTGGGGTTTTTCTCCTATTTCATCCTGCTGCCCTGGCTGATCGCACTGTGGCGTGGCTGGCCCGGTGTGCGCTGGCAGCGGCCGGTGTTCATGTGGCTGGCAAGCGGCCTGTCATGTGTGGTGGTGGTGGCCGCGTGGCTGCTGCCCATATGGCTGCGCAGCCGCCACGATGCCGCCGTCGCGGCCTACCTCCACGAGTTGCTCATCACGCACACGGTGGGCCGTTACGTCGATCCCTGGCATCACTACCAGCCCGCCTGGTACTACCTTCAGGTGATTGCCACGCTCTGGTTGCCCCTTGCGCTGCTGCTGCCGTGGCTGCTGCCGCGCTGGCGCGATGCACTTCGGCAACGCGATGCGCGCATGTTGTTGCCGCTGGGTTTCGTGGTGCTGTACCTGGCGTTCTTCACGCTCACGCGCGGCAAGCGCGACATCTACATCCTGGGCGCGCTGCCCATGCTGTCCCTGGCGGCCGGACCAGTGCTGGCGGACGTACTGGCGCGCAGGGGTGTGCAGCGGCTGCTGGCCGCCTTCGTGGCAGTGGTGGGTGTGGCCTGTCTCGGGCTTGCCGCCTGGCTGGCCTGGATCGACCCCGCCGGCGGCGAGGCGCTGCTGTCCTCCGGAAATGTTGCCAGCCTGTGGCCGCTGGTGGTGCTGGGATCTGTGGCGCTGATCGCCCCGGTGATTGCCGGACGCGGCAGGGCACACCTGGCTGTTGCGGCCATGCTGGGCAGCGGGTGGCTGATCGCCGGCTGGTGGGTCTTCCCGCAGATGGATGCGGTGCGCTCGGCGCGCACCTTCATTGTCCGGCTGGAGCAGATGGCCGATCCCACCCGTGAACTGGGGCTGCTGGCCTACCACGAGCACTTCCTCTGGCAGCTGCGGCGCGAAACCACCAATTTCGGTCACCGACGATTCCGCGAGCAGGAGGATGAGATGCATGATGCCGCCGCCTGGCTCGCCGCGCGCCCCGGTCGCCAGCTGCTGGTTCCCGAACGGTTGCTGGAACCCTGTTTCGGCGCGGCCGCTGCAGTCCGTGAAGTGGGCGATTCCAGCCGTGGCCTGTGGTACCTGGTGGAGGGGATGCCGCGTGCGGATTGCAGTGCAGCGGGAGATGCGGGGCGCGCAATCCGATACATGCCGCCGGGCAAAACTGGATGGATTCCTCAGGACCGGCAGTAAGTTGTACCGCACATCTCGGAGCCTGTGACAGAATCTGCCGGTCAGCTCCACTGCAAGGCCTGTGGCCGCGTCTGTCCCGCCGCGGCATCGGAGAAACCCACATCGTGTCCCGCGCCGGCAAGGTCACCCCGCTTGAAGCAGGCGCCCTGACGGACGTATTTGCCAATCCGTCCTGGCTGGAGCGCAGCGGGCCTGTGCTGGGCCTCGACATGGAGTGCACCAAGGCGGCCATCGACCTGCAGAACCTGCAGGACCCCGGCGCCGAGGAAGTCATTGCCGCAGCGCTGGAGACCCTGCGCCACGCCGCGGGTGCCGACTTCGCCATCCTCGCCCGCCTCGATGCGGCCGGCGAGCAATTCGAGAAGCTCACCGTCGCCCGCACTGAAGCCCTGGAGTTCCATGGCCAGTCCCTGAACGGCATGGCCCTGCAGGACTTCCCCTTCCTCGCCTCGCGCTTCGAGCACCTGCGCCTGACCCCTTACCGTGACACCGCCAGTCCGGGACGCGAAGGTGCGTTTGAAGCGGGCAAGGTGAGTGCGCTGGGCCTCAGGTCGATGCTGGTGCTGGCGCTGCACATCCAGCAGAAGCCTGCCGGCCTGCTCGCGCTGGCGCATGGGCACGAAGCCGTGGCCTGGGAGGGCGACACGCAGCTGCTGCTGAAGCTCATCGGCACCAGCCTGGCTTCAGGCCTGGAACGCCTGGCCATGAAGGGGCAGCTGGTGGAGCTGTCCGAGCGCGCAGAGCTGCTCGATGCCGCGTCCAACGAGGGCCTGTGGGATTTCGATTTCGACCACAACCATCTCTATGTGACCGATCGCTGGAAGGCGATGATGGGCTACTCGCACCTGAAGCCCGGCGAAAGCGTGGACTGGCGCGGCATGGTGCATCCGGATGACCTCTCGCGGGTGCAGGATGCGATGTTCCGCCACGTCTCCGGCGCCGCGCCCATCTTCGAGAGCGTGCATCGCATGCGCCACAGCAGCGGCGAGTACCGCTGGGTGATCAGCCGCGCGAAGGGGCGCATCGACAAAGATGGCCGGCTGCAGCGCCTGATCGGCGTGGAGCTGGACGTCACCGAGCGCAAGCTCTACGAGGAGGCGCTGTTCCGCGAGAAGGAAAGCGCCCAGATCACGCTGCAGGCCATCGGCGACGGCGTGATCACCACCGACGCGGACTCGCTGATCGACTACATCAATCCCGTGGCCGAGACGCTCACAGGCTGGCGGCTGGAGGACGCGATGGGCCGCAACGTGGATGAGGTGTTCCGCGCCTTCCACGAGGAAACCTGCGAGCCGCTGGAAAACCCGCTCACCGGCTGCATCCGCCGCATGCGGCCCGCCAAGTCCAGCCGTCCAGTGCTGATGATCCGCCGCGACGGCAATGAGCTGTACGTGGACAGCACGGCCGCACCCATCCGCGACGGCGCGGGCAAGGTGGTGGGCGCGGTGCTGGTATTCCATGACGTCAGCGAGAGCCGCGAGCTCAACCGCAAGCTTTCCTACCACGCCAGCCACGATGCGGTCACCGGCCTGGTGAACCGGCGCGAGTTCGAGAGCCGCATCGAGCGTTGCCTGAAGAGTGCGCGCGCGCAGGAAGGCTCCTTCGCGTTGTGCCACCTGGACCTGGACCAGTTCAAGATCATCAATGATTCCTGCGGCCATGCCGCAGGCGACACGCTGCTGGGCCAGATCGGCGCGCTGCTGAAGTCCAAGATCCGCTGGCGCGACACGCTGTCGCGACTGGGCGGCGATGAATACGGCGTGCTGCTCGAGAACGCCTCGCTGGAGGATGCGCTGCGCACCGCCGAGGTGCTGCGCGAGGCAGTGAAGGGCTTCCGCTTCGAGTGCGATGAACGCGTGTTCAAGCTCTCGTGCAGCGTGGGGGTGGTGCCCATCACCGCCGACAACGAGGACGTGGCCTCCATCCTCTCGGCGGCCGAGGGCGCCTGCGGCGCGGCCAAGGAGCAGGGCCGCAACCGCGTATACAGCTACGCCGAGAACGACATCGAGCTGATGCGCCGCCGGCGCGAGACGCAGTGGGCGGCGCGCATCAGCGCGGCGCTGGACGATGGCCGCTTCGAGCTGTTCCGCATGCCCATCGCGCCACTGCAGGTGGCCGAGTCGGGCGACCACTACGAGATCCTGGTGCGCATGCGCGACGAGACCGGCAAGATTGTCTCGCCGGACCACTTCATTGCTGCAGCCGAGCGCTACAACATCACTCCCGCCATCGACCGCTGGGTGATCGAGAACACCTTCCGCTGGCTGGTTTCGGAGGCCGATGAGCGCGAGCGGCTGAGCATGTGCGCCATCAACCTGTCGGGCCAGAGCCTGGGCGACGACAAGTTCCTGC
Organism: Pseudomonadota bacterium; assembly: GCA_030852845.1. Classification (GTDB taxonomy): domain Bacteria; phylum Pseudomonadota; class Gammaproteobacteria; order Steroidobacterales; family Steroidobacteraceae; genus ZC4RG30. The sequence goes on along the minus strand of JALYWF010000070.1, from coordinate 6,636 downwards.
CATTCGTGATCGACCAGTTCGCCAAGAGCGGACTGGATGCCTCCCGGATCTGCTTCGAGATCACCGAAACCTCGGCGGTGGCCAGCTTCTCGCAGGCCAACCGCTTCATCCGCTCGCTGAAGGAGCTGGGCTGCAAGTTCTCGCTGGACGACTTCGGCACCGGGCTGTCCTCGTTCAACTACCTGAAGCAGTTCCCGGTGGATTACCTGAAGATCGACGGCAGCTTCGTGCGCGGCATCCTGCACGATCCCATTGATCGCGAGATGGTGCGGTCGATCAACGAGATCGGGCACCTGACCGGCAAGCTGGTGATTGCCGAGTTCGCCGAGAGCGCCGAAATCATCGAGACGCTGCGCGGCCTCGGCGTGGACTATGCGCAGGGCTACGGCATCGCGCAGCCCAGCCGGCTGGCCAAGACCACCACACCCGTCTGAAGCTGAAGGTCCGCGGGCGCGGACCGCGGGTCACAGCGGCTGGAAGCGCAGCGAGAGATCCGCCGCGGTGACGTGTTTGGTCAGCGCGCCCACGGAGATGTAGTCCACCCCGGTCTCGGCGATGGAGCGGATCGACTTCAGGGTGATGCCCCCTGAAACCTCCAGCCGCGTGCCCTTGCCGCTGGCCTTGCGCTCGGCCACCGCAGTGAGCAGGTCGGCGTGGCTGAATTCATCCAGCATGATCACCTCTGGCTCCGCGGCCAGCGCGATGCGGAATTCCTGCAGCGACTCCACCTCGACCTCGACCGGCACGCCGGGACTGGCGCTGCGCGCAGCGCGGATGGCGGCATCGATGCCGCCGGCGGCAATGGCATGGTTTTCCTTGATGAGCACCATGTCGTGCAGCCCGAGGCGGTGGTTGGAGCCGCCGCCGCAGCGCACCGCGTATTTCTGCGCCAGCCGCATGCCGGGCAGGGTCTTGCGCGTGTCGAGGATCTGGCAGCCCGTGCCAGCCACCGCGTTCACGTAACGGCGCGTGGCTGTGGCTGTGCCCGACAGTGTCTGCACGAAGTTCAGCGCGCAGCGTTCGCCCGTCAGGATGGGGCGGGCCGGCCCCTCGATCTCGCACAGCACCGCACCGGCGCCGGGCTCTTCACCGTCGCGCACGCGCCAGCGCACCGCGATGGAAGGGTCGAGCTGGCGGAAGGTCTCATCCAGCCACGCCATGCCGCACAGCAGGATGTTGTCGCGGGTGATGAGGGTGGCGCGGGCGCGCTGGGAAGCCGGAACCAGCGCGGCAGTGACATCGCCGGGCCCGATATCCTCGGCCAGCGCCCGCGCGACTTCACTTGGGATATCAGGGTTCAAGCGTTTGAAGAATAGGGCTGCAACCCCCATAATTCAAACATGAAACGCGCACTGGTGGCCCTGCTTCTCGTCTGCGGTGGCCTGCATGGTTGCGCCGCTGCCATCATCGGCGGAGGCGGATCCAAACCCCAGTGCGAAAAGCGCGACGCGCGCGATTGTCCCAAGCAGGTATCCAGATGGATGTAACCGACCGCATCAAGCAGCACCTCTCCGCCCAGCCCGTGGTGCTGTTCATGAAGGGCACGCCCGATTTCCCGCAGTGCGGGTTCTCGGCCCAGACCGTGGCCATCCTCAAGCACGTGGGCGCGAAATACCACGCGGTGAACATCTTCGAGGACCTCGAGCTGCGCGACGAGCTGAAGAAATTCTCCAACTGGCCCACCTATCCCCAGCTGTACGTGAAGGGTGAGCTCATCGGCGGCTGCGACATCGCGATGCAGATGCTGCAGAGCGGGGAGCTTGAAAAGCTGATCGACGAGGCCGGCGCGAAAGCTGCCGCCTGAGGCTTCGCCGCACCCGCGGCCCTGATCAAGCAGCCGCTTTCACTCTTCCCCCACCAGGTCCACTGGTGCGGGAGCACCGTCTTTCCACCCCATCGCGCGCGCTTTCTCCTCTGCACGCGTGAAGTTTTCGTGCAGCAGGTTGTTCACATGGCAGAAGAGGTCCGCGGTGCGCTCGGCGTCATAGCGGGCGGAGTGGGCTTCACGCTGATCCCAGGCGATATCCGCGACCTGCACGGCACGGGCCAGCACGGTCTGGCCAAGGGCAGCACCCGCCAGCGTGGCCGTGTCAAAGCAAGAGAACGGATGGAAGGGATTGCGCTTGATACCGGTGCGTTCCACGGCGGCGTTCACGAAGCCCAGGTCGAACGCGGCATTGTGGCCCACCAGTATGGCGCGGCGGCAGCCGTGGTTGCGGATGGCGGTGCGGATCTCGCGGAAGATGCGCTGCAGGGCGTCGGCCTCGTCGATGGCCGGACGCAGCGGGTGCCAGGGGTCGATGCCATTGACCTCCAGCGAGGCCGGATCAAGGCGGCCGCCCTCGAATGGCTTCACATGGAAACAATGGCTTTCGCCACGGCTGACACGGCCATCGGGCGCGATGTCGATCATCACCGCGGCGATCTCGAGCAGCGCATCCGTGCGGGCATGGAAGCCGCCGGTTTCCACGTCGACGACCACCGGCAGGAAGCCGCGGAAGCGCTTCGAGCAAAGACCGGAGCTGCTGGCCATCAGGTGGCAGTCGCCAGGCGCCAGCCGAGCGCGCCGCCGGCGCGCAGCGGCACGATGGCCTGGTCGGCGTAGGGGTAGCTGTCCGGCACCAGCCATTCACCGCGCTCGAGCGTCACCGTGCCCTCATTGAACGGCAGTCCGTAGAAGCGTGCGCCGGATTCGCTGGCAAAAGCCTGCAGGTGGGGCAGGGCGCCAGCGGCCTCGAAGGCCTCGCAATACAGTTCCAGCGCAATCGGCGCGGAGAAGATGCCGGCGCAGCCGCAGGCATGTTCCTTGGCATTCCTTGCGTGTGGCGCGCTGTCAGTGCCCAGGAAGAAGCGCGGATCACCCGCTGCAATCGCCTCGTTGAGCGCGACGCGGTCGCGCTCGCGCTTCAGCACCGGCAGGCAGTAGTGATGGGGACGGATGCCGCCCTGGAAGAGCGCATTGCGGTTCATCAGCAGGTGCTGCGGAGTGATGGTGGCACCGACGCCGCTGGCCTGCGAACGGACGAATTCGACGGCTGCAGCGGTGGTGACATGCTCGAAGACGATGCGCAGTGCCGGCAGCCGCGTGCGCAGCGGCAGCAGCACGTCGTCGATGAAGCGCGCCTCGCGATCGAACACGTCCACCTCCGGGCGCGTGACTTCGCCATGCACCAGCAAGGGCATGTCCTGCCCGGCCATGGCTTCCAGCACGGCATCGATGCGGCGGATGTCGGTCACCCCGGCATCGGAATTGGTGGTCGCGCCTGCCGGATAAAGCTTGCATCCGTGCACGAAACCGCTGGCTTTTGCCTTCTCGATCTCACCCGGCCCGGTGCGGTCGGTGAGATACAGCGTCATCAGCGGCTCGAAGCGCGCGCCGGCGGGCAATGCGGCGAGGATGCGCTCCCGGTAGGCCAGTGCGCGGGCAGTGGTGGTGACCGGTGGCACCAGGTTCGGCATCACGATGGCACGCCGGAATTGCCTGGCGGTATGAGGCAGCACTGCGGCCAGCTGCGCGCCATCGCGCAGGTGCAGATGCCAGTCGTCGGGAGTGCGTAGGGTCAATCGGTCCATAGCAGTTGCTGCCCCAGTCCGGCTTTGTTGCCGCAGGGATGCGTCGGGCGAAAAGGGGGCATTGCGTGGCGGGGGTTTGCTTGACCGAACAAGGCTAAAGCCGGATGATCGCGCGCGTCCAAAACAGGCCGCCCTGGCATCGTAGCACAGCGCCACTGTTGACTTTTTTCCCGATTGTGGGGCGCCTTCCCGAGGCAGGACCAATGACTGACGTCCAGAATATCCAGGACCAGGACCCCGAAGAAACCCGCGAATGGCTCGAGTCGATCGAGTCGGTGATCCGGGCCGCCGGAGCAGGGCGTGCCCACTATCTCCTTGAGCAGCTGCTCGATCGCGCACGCCGCTCCGGCGCGCCGCTGACGCCGCCGATCAATACACCTTACGTGAACACCATTCCGGTCGACCAGGAGCCGGCATATCCGGGTGACCGTGCGCTGGAGAAACGGCTGGAAGCCTACATGCGCTGGAACGCCGTGGCGATGGTGCAGCAGGCCAACAAGATTTCCAGTGAATACGGCGGCCACCTCGCCAGCTACGCCTCCTCGGCCACGCTGTATGAGGTGGGCTTCAATCATTTCTGGCGGGCGGCTTCCGACAAGCACCCGGGCGACCTGGTGTTCATGCAGGGCCACAGCTCCCCCGGTGTGTACGCGCGTGCTTTCCTCGAAGGACGCCTGCCCGAGAGCCAGCTGAAGAGGTTTCGCCAGGAAGTCGGCGGCGGAGGACTGTCGTCCTATCCGCATCCCTGGCTGATGCCGGACTTCTGGCAGTTTCCCACTGTGTCGATGGGCCTCGGCCCGATGATGTCCATCTACCAGGCGCGCTTCATCCGCTACATGGAAAACCGCGGCCTCTCCCCGGTCTCCGACCGCAAGGTGTGGTGTTTCTGCGGCGACGGCGAGATGGATGAGCCGGAGTCGATGGGCCAGCTCACCATGCCGGTGCGCGAGGGCCTCGACAACCTGATCTTCGTCGTGAACTGCAACCTGCAGCGCCTCGACGGGCCGGTGCGCGGCAACGGCAAGATCGTGCAGGAACTGGAAGCGGCCTTTGTCGGCGCCGGCTGGAACGTGATCAAGGTGCTGTGGGGCCGCCGGTGGGATCCGCTGCTGGCGAAGGACCACAACGGCGTGCTGCGGCAGCTGATGGAAACCACCGTCGACGGTGAATACCAGAACTACAAGGCCAAGGGTGGCGCGTACACGCGCCAGCATTTCTTCGGCAAGCACCCGGAAGCCGCCGCGATGGTGGCTGGCATGTCCGATGACGACATCTGGCGCCTGAAGCGCGGTGGCCATGACGCGCAGAAGGTATACGCCGCCTACGCTGCGGCAGTGGCCCACAAGGGCCGTCCCACCGTGGTCCTCGCGCACACCGTGAAGGGCTTTGGCCTGGGCAAGGCGGCCGAGGGTCAGAATGTCGCGCACCAGCAGAAGAAGATGGACGGGGAGTCGCTGACCAGCTTCCGCACCAACCTGGGCGTCACGCTCAGGGACGAGGACATTGCGAATTTCAAGTTCGTGAAGCCGCCGGAAGACAGCGAGGAGATCCGCTACCTGAAGGCACGCCGCGAGGCACTCGGTGGCTACCTGCCGGCGCGCAACATCGATGTGGCGCCCCTGGCGCTGCCTCCGCTGGAAACCTTCAAGGCCCTGCTCGATGGTTCCGGCGATCGCGAGATTTCCACCACCATGGCCTTCGTGCGCATCCTCACCGCGCTGCTGAAGGACAAGAACATCGGCAAGAACATCGTCCCCATCGTGCCGGATGAGGCCCGCACCTTCGGCATGGAGGGCCTGTTCCGCCAGATCGGCATCTACTCCGCCGTGGGCCAGCTGTACACGCCGCAGGATGCGGACCAGCTGATGTCATACAAGGAAGACAAGAAGGGCCAGATGCTGGAGGAGGGCATCAATGAGGCCGGCTCGTTGTGTTCGTGGATCGCGGCGGGCACCGCCTATGCGAACCACCGCCAGACCATGGTGCCTTTCTACATCTATTACTCGATGTTCGGCTTCCAGCGCGTGGGCGACTTCATCTGGGCCGCCGGCGACATCCAGGCGCGCGGCTTCCTGCTGGGCGCCACGGCCGGACGCACGACGCTGGCCGGCGAGGGCCTGCAGCACCAGGATGGCCACAGCCAGCTGGTGGCCACCACCGTGCCCAACTGCCGCGCCTACGATCCTGCCTATGCCTATGAGCTGGCGGTGATCATCCATGACGGCATGAAGAAGATGTACGTGGAGCAGCAGAACATCTTCTATTACCTGTCGGTGATGAACGAGAACTACGTGCAGCCGGCACTGCCAGAGGGAACCGAGGAAGGCATCCTCAAGGGCGCCTACCTGCTGAAGAAGGGCGGCAAGCCCAAGACCCGCGCCACGCTGCTGGGTTCGGGCACCATCCTGCGCGAGGTGCTGGCCGCGGCCGAGATCCTCGAGAACGAATACAAGGTCGCCGACGTGTATTCGGTGACCAGCTTCAGCGAGCTGCGCCGCGAGGCACTGCTGGTGGAGCGCGAGAACCTGCTGCATCCGGAGCGCAAGCCGGCCGTGCCCTACGTGGCGCAGCTGTTCGGCGACCTGGATTCCGCCGTGGTCGCCGCCACCGACAACATGCGTACCGTGGCCGACCAGATCCGCCAGTGGGTGGGTGGCCGTTACGTCACGCTGGGCACCGATGGCTTCGGCCGCAGCGATGGCCGCGCGGCTCTGCGCAGTCACTTCGAGGTGGACCGGCGCTACATCGTGCTCGCCGCGCTGAAGGGGCTGGCTGATGAGGGCAAGGTGACGCGCAAGGCGCTGGTTGAGGCGTTGGACAAGCTCGGCATCGATCCTGCCAAGGCCAACCCGCTGAATTCCTGAGGAAGGTCACGCTGATGTCGCAGAGCATTGAAGTGCGCGTGCCAGACCTCGGCAATTTCTCCGAGGTTGGCGTCATCGAGGTGCTGGTGAAGCCCGGTGACCGCGTCGAGGTGGACACCCCGCTGATCACGCTGGAAACCGAGAAGGCAACGATGGATGTGCCTTCCACCGCCGCAGGTACGGTGGAAGCCGTGCATGT
>JALYWF010000069.1 GCA_030852845.1 Pseudomonadota bacterium | reverse complement strand
GAACAGGGGGTCTGGAAGATCAAGTCCCTGCACCTCTACGTGAACTTCGTGGCGCCCTATGAGAAAGGATGGGCGCGCCTGAAGCCGGGCGAGGGACTTGCCCGCAGCCAGGCCTCGCTGGACTTTCCTCCCGACCGCCCGGCCAACGCGACTTACGCCCCGTTCCCCGACACGCATGTGCCGCCATTCCAGGCAGCCAATCCCGTGACGGGCAAGGCCGCACGACTGTCCCAGCCCGCGGTTACCGGGCCGCTGGCGGCGCATGCCAGCCGTATTGCGCGGCTTGAAGACCAGGACGCCGTGGAAAACCTGCAGGCCATGTTCGGCTTCTATTTCGACAAGGGCCTGTGGGGCGAGGCTGCCAGTCTCTTCGCGCGCAACGGCGCCTATGAGTACGGACAAAGTGGCGTGTACATCGGCCAGGAGCGCATCCGCAAGGCCATGCTGCTGTCCGGCCCCGAAGGACTGGGCAGCGGAAGGCTGAACAACCACATGATGCTGCAGCCGGTGATCACGGTTGCCACCGACGGGCGTACGGCAAAGGGCCGCTTCCAGGGACCGGTGCAATTGTCCGAACCCGGCCAGAACGGCATCTGGGGCGTGGGCATCTACGAGAACGCATACGTGAAGGAAGGCGGCGTGTGGAAGATCGCGAAGCTGCACTTCATGCCAACGGCATTTACCGACTACGACCGTGGCTGGGCGCGTTCACTGCTGCCGATGAAGGGCCCCAGTGCGCTGTTTCCGCCCGACCAGCCGCCAACGGTGGTGTACCGCACCCTGCCGGGCCAGTACCTGCCGCCCTTCAGCTATCCGCACCCGGTGACCGGCGCACCGCTGGATCGCCTGCCACAGGCCGCGGACAGCGTCACTGGAGCCGTGCGATGAACCGCCACGCCATCATTGCGGTCCTGCTGGCCGCCACGCTTTCCGCCCCGCTCGCCGCGCAGTCAGTGGATGAACGGATCGCCGCGCTGGAGCAGCGCATCACGCGCCTGGAGGACATGAACGACATCGAGCGCCTGCAGCGCACCTATGGCTACTTCGTCGACAAGAGCCAGTGGACGCCGCTGTCGGAACTGTTCGCCGACGATGCCACGCTGGAGATCGGCGGCAAGGGCCTCTTCCTCGGCCGCAAGCGCGTGCTGGAATACATGCAGACTGCATTCGGCCGCGATGGCGCCAAGGAGAACTCGCTGGCCAACCACATGCAGTTCCAGACGATTCCCGACATCTCGCCCGACGGCCGCACCGGCTGGATCCGTTCGCGCGCCTACGTGATGAGCACGGGCGGCTGGGGACTGCCGCTCTACGAAAACGAGTACCGCAAGGAAAACGGCGTGTGGAAGATCAGCCGCCTCACCGGCCCCTTCACCATGTATTCGAACTGGGAAGGCTGGGGCAAGGATGCGCTGAACAACACCTGGCCGGACAAATTCGACCCGCCGCCTGACCTGCCACCCTCGACCATCTACCTCACGTACCCCGCGTATTACATCGTGCCCTTCCACTTCCCGAATCCGGTCACGGGCAAGCCGTTCCTCGCGGATCGCGATGAGGTGGGAGCCTATGCCGCGCCGCCCGGAACCCGCGAGCAGGCCGAAGCGCTGAAGGTAGGACGCATGGCCAATGGCACGCAGCCCATCGCGGAGCCGCCGCGCAACTGAGCTAGTTCTTCAGCAGCTGTGCGGCACGCGCTTCGCGGCCCAGGCGCTCCACGCTGCTGAGCAGCGTCGCCGCTTCCACCGGCTTGCGCAGGTGGCACTGGAAGCCCGCGGCAATGGCGCGGCTCTGGTCCTCCGCGCGCACGTAGGCGGTGAGGGCGATCGCAGGCACCGCGGCACCTGCGTCGTCACGCGCACGGATGCGACGCATCAGCGAATAGCCGTCGGTGCCGGGCATGCCCACGTCGCTGACGATGACATCGGGCATGGTGGTGTCGAGGAAATGCAGCGCCTCGTCCGCGGAGGATGCCGTGGCGACAATGGCCTGGCAGTCCTGCAGCAGCCGCTGCACCAGTGCCCGCGCATCCGGTTCGTCATCGACGACCAGCACCTTCAGGCCCTGCAGGTCCACTGGCGGGGCATCTTCTTCATTTGGCGCCGGCCCTTCGTGCGCTTCCGGCACCTGCGCTGGCGTGAGGACCTGCGTGGCCCGCACAGTTACCGGCAGGCTGACCCTGAAAGTCGACCCCTTCGAGCGACCATCGCTGTGTGCGGCAACCGTACCGCCATGCAGTTCCACCAGCTGGCGCACGATGGAAAGGCCGAGGCCCAGGCCCCCGTGCCGGCGCGTGCTGGAAGCATCCCCCTGCCGGAAGCGCTCGAAAATGTGCTGCAGCACCTCTGGCGCGATACCTTCGCCGTTGTCGGCGACCTCCACGTTCACCACGGCGCCGCTGCGTTCAAGCTTCACCGACACCAGCCCGCCCTTCGGCGTGAACTTCAGCGCGTTGGAGAGCAGGTTCCACAGCACCTGCTGCAGCCGGTTCGGATCGCCATGCACGGGGGCGGGGCCGGTGCCCAGATCCATCGCCAGGTGCACGCCCTTGGCTTCAGCCGTCGGTCGCACCGTCTCGATGGTGGACAGAATGACCGAAGCCAGGTCCAGCGGCATCAGTTCCAGCCGCACCTTGCCGGAAATGATGCCGCTCATGTCGAGCAGGTCGCCGATGATCTGCGCCTGCGAGCGGGCATTGCGCTCGATCACGGCAAGGCCGTTCAGCACGTCGTCCGTGAGGCCCGGGCTGCGCCGCAGCACCCTGGCCCAGCCCAGCACCGCGTTCAGCGGTGTGCGCAGTTCGTGGCTCAGTGTGGCAAGGAATTCGTCCTTGCTGCGCCCGGCCCGTTCGGCATCGGTGCGCGCAATGCGCTCGGATTCCAGCAGCTGCTCGCGTTCGCGCAGGAAATCACGCACCTGGTACTGCCGCTCGCGCGCACGCAGCACCGCGCGCACCAGCGACAGCAGCGTCGACATGCGCATGGGCCGCTCCACCACGCTCACGCTGCCGAGCCGGGACACGATGCCGGTGAATACCGGGGACTCGCGTCCGAACTTCGACAGCACGATCACCGGGGTTTCCGACCACATCGGCTCGCTGGCCTGCCAGGCCAGCAGCGTCTGCGCATCGGCCAGCAAGGCCTCTTCCGAGAGGATCACGCCGCC
>JALYWF010000059.1 GCA_030852845.1 Pseudomonadota bacterium | reverse complement strand
GCGCCCGTGATCATGTTCTTCACGTAGTCGGCGTGCCCGGGGCAGTCCACATGCGCGTAGTGGCGCTTGCTCGACTGGTACTCCACGTGGGCGGTGGAGATCGTGATGCCACGCGCCTTCTCCTCCGGGGCCTTGTCGATCTGGTCGTAGGCCTTGAACTCCCCGCCGTGCTTCTCGGCCATCACCTTCGTCAGCGCCGCCGTCAGCGTCGTCTTGCCATGGTCAACGTGACCAATGGTCCCCACGTTAACGTGCGGCTTGCTGCGTTCGAACTTTTCCTTGGACATGTGTGATGCCTCCGGCGGGTTAATTCGGTAAAGAAACTATCTGCCTATGATGGTCGCGGCGACGTTCGCCGGGACCTCCATGTACTTCGAGAATTCCATCGTGAACGTGGCGCGGCCCTGGCTCATCGAGCGCATCGTGGTGGCATAGCCGAACATCTCGGCCAGCGGCACTTCAGCGGACACGGTGCGGCCAGCGGGCGAATCGTCCATGCCCTGGATCTGGCCACGGCGGCGGTTCAGGTCGCCGATCACATCGCCCATGTATTCCTCGGGCGTGACCACCTCGACCTTCATGATGGGCTCCAGGATCACCGGATCGGCCTCGCGGATGCCGTCCTTGAAGCCGAAGATCGCGGCGATGCGGAATGACATCTCGTCCGAATCCACATCGTGGGCGGAGCCATCGAACAGCGTGACCTTCACATCGACCACCGGGTAGCCGGCGATCACGCCGGTCTCGGCAGCCTCGCGCACGCCCTTCTCGACGGCGGGCACGAACTGGCGCGGCACGGCCTCGCCCTTGAGGCCGTTGATGAACTCGATGCCCTTGCCAGCCGCGTTCGGCTCGACCTTGAACCAGACGTGGCCATACTGGCCGCGTCCGCCTGACTGCTTGACGTGCTTGCCCTCGACCTCGACGGCCTTGCGCACGGTCTCGCGGTAGGCCACCTGGGGCTTGCCCACGTTGGCGTCGACCTTGAACTCGCGCTTCATGCGGTCGACGATGATCTCCAGGTGCAGCTCGCCCATGCCCGAGATGATGGTCTGGCCCGACTCCTCGTTGGTGCTCACGCGGAATGAGGGGTCTTCGCGGGCCAGGCGCCCCAGCGCCGTGCCCATCTTGTCCTGGTCGGCCTTGGTCTTGGGCTCGACGGCCACGGAGATCACCGGCACGGGGATCACCATCTTCTCGAGGATGATGGGCTTGTGCTCGCTGCACAGCGTGTCGCCCGTGATCACGTCCTTCAGCCCCACCGCGGCGGCGATGTCACCGGCGTGCACTTCCTTGATCTCGGAACGCTCGCTGGCATGCATCTGCAGCAGCCGGCCCATGCGCTCGCGCTTGTCCTTGGTGGACACGTAGATCATGTCGCCGGTCTTCATCACGCCGGAATACACGCGCAGGAAGGTGAGCGTGCCGACGAACGGATCGTTGAGGATCTTGAACGCCAGCGCCGCGAACGGTGCGTCATCGCTGGCCGTGCGCGTGATCTCCGCGCCCTTCAGGTCGTGGCCGCGCGTGGGCGGCACTTCCATCGGCGAGGGCATGAACTCGACCACGGCATCGAGCAGCGCCTGCACGCCCTTGTTCTTGAACGCCGTGCCGCACATGGCGATCACGATCTCGTTCTTCAGCGACCGGGCCTTCAGCCCGCGCTTGATTTCCTCATCGGTGAGCTCCGCGCCCTCGAGGTATTTCTCGGTGAGCGCATCATCGCCCTCGGCGGCGGCCTCGATCATCTTCGCGCGGTATTCCTTCGCCTGCGGGAGCAGGTCGGCGGGAACCTCGCGGAACTCGAATTTCATCCCCTGGGTTTCCATGTCCCAGTAGATGGCCTTCATCTTGATGAGGTCGACCACGCCGGCGAAGTCGTCCTCGGCGCCGATGGGCAGCTGGATGGCCACCGGGTTGGCGCGCAGGCGCGTGCGGATCATCTCCACCACGCGCAGGAAGTCCGCGCCGGCCCGGTCCATCTTGTTCACGAAGGCAATGCGCGGCACACCGTAGCGGTTCATCTGCCGCCACACCGTCTCGGACTGCGGCTGCACGCCGGCCACCGAGTCGAACAGCGCCACCGCAGAGTCGAGCACGCGCAGCGAGCGCTCCACCTCGATGGTGAAGTCGACGTGGCCGGGGGTGTCGATGATGTTGATGCGGTGCTGGGGGAAGTTGTTGTCCATCCCCTTCCAGAAGCAGGTGGTCGCGGCCGACGTGATCGTGATGCCGCGCTCCTGTTCCTGCTCCATGTAGTCCATCACGGCCGCACCGTCATGGACTTCGCCGATCCGGTGCGAGACGCCCGTATAGAAAAGGATGCGCTCGGTCGTCGTCGTCTTGCCCGCGTCTATGTGGGCAGAGATGCCGATGTTCCGGTAGCGCTCCAGGGGCGTGCCGCGTGACATGATTGGCGCTTCGCGCGGGGTTCGACGGGGTCCGCAAGCGGACCCCGAACTACAATTACCAGCGGTAGTGGGCGAAGGCGCGATTGGCCTCGGCCATGCGGTGCGTGTCCTCGCGCTTGCGCACGGCGCCGCCGCGGTTCTCGGCCGCATCCATCAGCTCGTGGGCGATGCGGTAGGCCATCGACTTCTCGGTGCGGCCGCGCGCGGCCTCGATCACCCAGCGCATGGCCAGCGTCTGGCGGCGCGAGGAGCGCACTTCAACGGGCACCTGGTAGGTGGCGCCACCGACACGGCGGGACTTCACCTCGACCGCGGGCTTCACGTTGTCGAGCGCCGTGGACAGCAGCTCGATGGCATCGTTGCCCTGCTTGCCGGTCTTCTCGGCGATGCGGTCGATGGCACCGTAGAGGATCTGCTCGGCGGCGGACTTCTTGCCGTCCTGCATGACCACGTTCATGAACTTGGCCAGCATTTCGCTGTTGAACTTCGGATCAGGAAGGATGGTGCGGTTGGGAGCTGCTGCACGACGCGACATGACGTACTACCTCGGGAAAACCAGTTATTTCTTCGGGCGCTTGGCGCCGTACTTGGAGCGGCTCTGGCGGCGGTCATTCACGCCGGAGCAGTCGAGCGAACCGCGCACCGTGTGGTAGCGCACGCCGGGGAGATCCTTCACGCGGCCACCACGGATGAGCACCACCGAGTGCTCCTGCAGGTTGTGGCCTTCGCCGCCGATGTAGCTGGTGACCTCGTAGCCATTGACCAGGCGTACGCGGCACACCTTGCGCAGTGCCGAGTTCGGCTTCTTGGGCGTGGTGGTGTACACGCGGGTGCATACGCCGCGCTTCTGCGGGGCGGCGCCCAGGGCGGGCACCTTGGTCTTTTCAGCGCGGGTCCGGCGCGGAGCGCGGATCAGCTGGGCGGTCGTTGCCATGCAATCTCCGTTCGAAACACATACGTTTTCGCCAGAGGCACGGCGGCGGTCGCTGCTCCCTGAAAAACATCCCGCATCTCGAAGGATGCAAGAGAACCCAGGGCCACGACCCCAACCTGAGCAGCTGGCGGGTGGTCTGCCGCCCGAGCATTTGCATGCCGGCGACGGTTTATCCTGAGGCCTTGAGGCCCCCGGAAGAGGCGCGGAAGTTTAGGGATGCGTGGGGGTCCTGTCAAAGCCGAAGCGACCCGGGCCGTTCCGCCGACAACGACGCTGCATTGCAGCAAACGCATTGGCGTAGGAGGTGACCCGACGGCAGCCCCCCAAGGGGCCATGGATCATCCGGCCGTGAGCACGCCGAAAAAACCGGCTGCCCGCCCGGGCCGCGTCCGCATCGGGCTCTCTGGCTGGACGTACACGGGTTGGCGGGGCCGATTCTATCCGCAGGGGCTGCCCCACCGCCTGGAGCTGGCATATGCCGCGAACCGCCATGGCGCGATCGAAATCAACGGCACCTTCTACAGCCTCCAGCGGCCGGAGAGCTTTCGCAGCTGGCGGGAGCAGACCCCGGAGGGCTTCGTCTTCGCCGTGAAGGCACCGCGCTTCAACATGATGGCCGGATGCAAGGCAGGACCTGGCTCGAGCCGGTGACCCGCCGGCCACTGCGCCATGCGGTGGAGATCCGCCATGACAGCTTCCGCTCGCCTGACTTCATCAGGCAGCTGCGCCGACACCGCATCGGACTGGTGGTGGCGGATACGGTTGACTGGCCGCTGCTGATGGATGTAACGGCGGACTTCGTGTACTGCCGGCTGCATGGTTCCCGGCAGCTGTACGTCAGCGGCTACGGGCCTGCGGCCCTGCAGGGCTGGGCGCGGCGGGTGCGGGCCTGGGCCAGGGGCGGCGAGCCACGCGATGCCCGGCGCGTGCTGCCGCGCTCTCCCGTGGCGCCGTGCGGACGCGACGTGTTCGTGTTCTTCGACAACGACGCCAAGGTGCGGGCACCAGTGGATGCGGCTGCCCTGCAGGCCCTGCTGAAGCGCGGGGCCGACAGGTAGCGCAGGCTGAAGGTCCCGGCGGGGTGGCGACGCCGGCAGCATGCCCGGCGATAATCCAGCCGCATGGAATCCTGGCAAGAATTGCTCGCCCACCCTTTCCTCGGCAATACGCTGGCTGACTGGGGCCTGGCCCTCGCGGTCTTCCTCGTCACCTTCCTGGTGATCCCGCTGGTACGCAGCCGCATCCGGGCACGTCGCGCCCGCTGGGAGGCGGTGGACAGGCTGCCGGGCCTCGACCTGCTGGCGATGCTGGTGGCCCGCACCAGCCGTCTGGTGCTGCTGGTGATCGCCCTCTACCTCGCAGGGATGATCCTGGTGCTGCCCGAGCCGGTGGAGCGGGCCTTCAACGTCATCATCATCGTGGGCGTGTGGATCCAGGCCGGCATCTGGGCCACCACGGCGGTGCGCTTCCTGCTCCAGCGCCGCGGCGGCAGCGAGCCAGCGGCGCAGGCCTCGGTGTCCATCCTGATGATCGGTGCCCAGCTGCTGCTGTGGACCGTGGTCGCGCTGCTGGCGCTGGACAACCTCGGCGTCAACATCACCGCCCTGGTGGCGGGCCTTGGCGTCGGCGGCGTGGCCGTTGCACTGGCGGTGCAGACCCTGCTGAGCGACCTGTTTGCCTCGCTGTCCATCGCCTTCGACAAGCCCTTCGTGGTCGGTGACAACCTGCGCATCGACGACATCGAGGGCACGGTGGAGCAGATCGGACTGAAGAGCACGCGCCTGCGCAGCGTGACCGGCGAGCAGGTCATCCTGGCCAATGCCGACGTGCTGCGCAGCCGGGTGCGCAACCTCGGCCGCATGCACGAGCGGCGCGTGCTGCTGCGCCTGCTGGTGGCCTACGACACGGCGCCGGAGAGGCTGGACCTGGTGCCGAAGCTGGTCGAGAAGGTGGTACGGGCGCAGTCGGGCACCCGGTTCCTGCAATGCCTGCTCAACACGCTGGGCAGTTATGCGCTGGAGTTCGAGGCCATCTACTACATCAGGAACCAGCCGCAGTATTCGCCGGGCGAGATCAACGATGCCATCAACCGGGGCGTGTTCCGGGAACTCTCCGCTGCAGGCGTGCGCCTGGCATTGCCCACCCAGCAGCTGGTGATGAATCCGCCGGCCGCCGCGGCGAGCGGCGAATGACACCGGGCAGATGAAAAACGGGGCGTACCAGCCTTCGCCGGTACGCCCCGCAACTTCAGGCCTGCCTGCAGGCAGGCAGGATCAGGCGGGCCTCAGGCCCCCTCTTCCTCACCCACCGGGCTGTCTTCGGCATCCACCGCGCTGCCACCGACGTCGACGTAGCCGCGCCGCGTCGACTCGCTGAGCTTCTTGCGGCGATGCTCGTGGGCGGCGAAGCCCGTGCCGGCCGGGATCAGGCGCCCAACGATCACGTTCTCCTTCAGGCCGCGCAGGTCGTCCTTCAGGCCCCGCACCGCCGCTTCGGTGAGCACGCGGGTGGTTTCCTGGAACGACGCGGCGGAGATGAAGGACTCCGTGGCCAGCGAGGCCTTGGTGATGCCCAGCAGCACCGGCTGCAGGGTGGCCGCGCCCCTGTTCTCCGAACGCGCATGGTCGTTGATGTCCAGCGCGCGGGAACGGTCGAGCTGCTCACCGCGCAGCAGCGCGGTTTCGCCCGTGGCCATCACCTCGGTCTTGCGCAGCATCTGGCGGATGATCACCTCGATGTGCTTGTCGTTGATCTTCACGCCCTGCAGGCGATAGACCTCCTGGATCTCGCGCACCAGGTAGTTGGCCAGCGCCTCGACGCCCTGCAGGCGCAGGATGTCGTGCGGGTTCGGCTCGCCGTCGGCGATCACCTCGCCACGGGTCACCTGCTCGCCCTCGAAGACGTTCAGCTGGCGCCACTTCGGGATCAGCTCCTCGTACTTCTCTCCGTCGGGGCTGGTGATCACCAGGCGCCGCTTGCCCTTGGTCTCCTTGCCGAAGCTCACGGTGCCGGACTTCTCCGCGAGGATGGCCGGATCCTTCGGCTTCCTGGCCTCGAAGAGGTCGGCGACGCGCGGCAGACCGCCGGTGATGTCGCGGGTCTTCGAGGATTCCTGCGGGATGCGCGCGATCACGTCGCCCACCGACACCTTGGCACCGTCGGTGAGGTTCACCAGGGCGCCCGGGGGCAGGTTGTACACCGCGGGAATCTCGGTGTTGGCGAAGGTGACTTCCTTGCCCTTGGCATTGGTGAGCTTGATGGTGGGCTTGAGTTCCTTGCCGCCGCGCTGCTGCTTGGAATCGAGCACCACGATGGAGGACAGGCCCGTGACCTCGTCGACCTGGCTCGTGACGGTGAGGCCGTCGACGAAGTCCTGGAAGCGCATCATGCCCGCCACCTCGGAGATCACAGGGTGGGTATGTGGATCCCAGGTGGCCACGATCTGGCCGCCCTTCACCTTGTCACTCTCCTTGGAGTTGATCACGGCGCCGTAGGGGATCTTGTAGCGCTCGCGCTCGCGGCCGAAGGCATCGACCACGCCGATCTCGCCCGAGCGGGAGACGGCCACCAGGTGGCCCTTCTCGTGCTGCACGGACTTGATGTTGTGGAAGCGCAGCGTGCCCTCGTTGCGGATCTCCACGCTGGAGGCCGCCGCGGCTCGCGACGCGGCACCACCGATGTGGAAGGTACGCATGGTCAGCTGCGTGCCGGGCTCACCGATCGACTGCGCGGCCATCACGCCTACCGCCTCGCCGATGTTGATGATGCGGCCACGGGCCAGGTCGCGGCCGTAGCAGTTGGCACACACGCCGTAGCGCGTACGGCAGGTGATGGGCGAACGCACCAGCACCTCATCGACGCTCTGCTGCTCGAGCACGCGCACGCGGTCTTCGTCGATCAGCGTGCCGCGCGGGAACAGCACTTCCTCGGTGCCCGGCTTGCAGACGTCGCTTGCCAGGGTCCGGCCCAGCACGCGCTCGCCGAGGCCCTCGACCACGTCACCGCCTTCGACCAGCGGCGCCATCGTGAGGCCTTCCTCGGTGCCGCAGTCCGGCTCGGTGACCACCAGGTCCTGCGCCACGTCGACCAGGCGACGGGTGAGGTAACCGGAGTTGGCCGTCTTCAGCGCCGTGTCGGCCAGGCCCTTGCGGGCGCCGTGCGTCGAGATGAAGTACTGCTGGACGTTGAGGCCTTCGCGGAAGTTGGTCGTGATCGGCGTCTCGATGATCGAGCCGTCAGGCTTGGCCATCAGGCCGCGCATGCCGGCCAGCTGGCGGATCTGCGCCGCGGAACCGCGCGCGCCAGAGTCGGCCATCATGAAGATCGAATTGAACGACTTCTGGCGGTGCTTCTTGCCCCAGGTGTCGGTCACCTCGTCGGTGCCGAGCTTCTCCATCATCGCCTTGGCGACCTGGTCATTGGCACGCGACCAGATGTCCACCACCTTGTTGTAGCGCTCGCCGTTGGTGACGAGGCCCGAGGCGTACTGGTCCTGGATCTCCTTCACTTCGGCAGTGGCGCTGGAGACGATGCGGACCTTCTGCTCCGGGATCACGATGTCGTCGATGCCGAAGGACATGCCCGAACGCGTGGCGTACTGGAAGCCGGTGTACATCAGCTGGTCGGCGAAGACCACGGTCTCCTTCAGGCCCAGGATGCGGTAGCAGGTGTTGATCAGGCCCGAGATGGCCTTCTTGGTCATGTCGGCATTGACCAGGTCGAAGGACAGTCCCCTCGGCAGGATCTCCGACAGCAGGGCACGGCCCACGGTGGTGTCCACCTTACGCATCTTCTTCGCGCCGGCCTTGCCGTCGACCACGGCGTACTCGGCCACACGCACCTTCACCTTGGCCTGCAGGTCGACCTGGCGGCCTTCATAGGCCCGGTGCGCCTCGTGCACGTCGGTGAACAGCATGCCCTCGCCCTTGGCGCCGATCTTCTCGCGGGTGAGGTAGTAGAGGCCCAGCACCACGTCCTGGGAGGGCACGATGATGGGATCGCCGTTGGCGGGCGAGAGGATGTTGTTCGACGACATCATCAGCGCGCGCGCTTCCAGCTGCGCCTCGAGCGACAGCGGCACGTGCACGGCCATCTGGTCGCCGTCGAAGTCGGCGTTGAATGCCGTGCAGACCAGCGGATGCAGCTGGATGGCCTTGCCTTCCACCAGCACCGGCTCGAAGGCCTGGATGCCCAGGCGATGCAGGGTCGGGGCGCGGTTCAGCAGCACCGGATGTTCGCGGATCACCTCTTCGAGGATGTCCCACACCTCCGGGCCTTCACGCTCCACCAGGCGCTTGGCGGCCTTGATGGTCGAGGCGTCACCACGGATCTGCAGCTTCTGGAAGATGAAAGGCTTGAAGAGCTCGAGCGCCATCTTCTTCGGCAGGCCGCACTGGTGCAGGCGCAGCGTCGGGCCCACCACGATCACCGAGCGACCGGAGTAGTCCACGCGCTTGCCCAGCAGGTTCTGGCGGAAGCGGCCCTGCTTGCCCTTGATCATGTCGGCCAGCGACTTCAGCGGGCGCTTGTTGCTCCCGGTAATCGCCCGGCCGCGGCGGCCGTTGTCGAGCAGCGCGTCCACCGACTCCTGCAGCATGCGCTTTTCGTTGCGCACGATGATGTCGGGCGCATTGAGTTCGAGCAGGCGGCGCAGGCGGTTGTTGCGGTTGATGACGCGGCGGTACAGGTCGTTGAGGTCGGAGGTGGCAAAGCGGCCGCCATCCAGCGGCACCAGCGGACGCAGGTCCGGCGGCAGCACCGGCAGCACGGTGAGCACCATCCACTCGGGCTTGTTGCCCGACTCGATGAACGACTCGATCAGCTTCAGCCGCTTTGACAGCCGCTTGAGCTTGGTCTCGGACGACGTGGCGCCCATGTCCTCGCGCACCTTGGCCATCTCGGCGGCCAGGTCGAGGCTCGTGAGCAGCTCGTGGATGGCCTCGGCGCCCATGCGGGCGTCGAACTCATCACCGTGCTGCTCGATGGCTTCCAGGTACATCTCGTCCGTGAGCAGCTGGCCGCGCTGCATCTCGGTCATGCCCGGATCGATGACCACGAAGGCCTCGAAATAGAGCACGCGCTCGATCTCGCGCAGCGTCATGTCGAGCATCAGGCCGATGCGCGAGGGCAGCGACTTGAGGAACCAGATGTGCGCGGTGGGGCTGGCCAGCTCGATGTGGCCCATGCGCTCGCGGCGCACCTTGGCCTGGGTGACCTCCACGCCGCACTTCTCGCACACCACGCCGCGGTGCTTCAGGCGCTTGTACTTGCCGCACAGGCACTCGTAGTCCTTGGTGGGCCCGAAGATCTTCGCGCAGAACAGGCCGTCACGTTCCGGCTTGAAGGTGCGGTAGTTGATGGTCTCGGGCTTCTTGACCTCGCCATAGGACCAGGACTTCACCAGGTCGGGCGATGCCAGCCCGATCTTGATGGAGTCGAAGTTCTCGACCGGCGCCTGCTGCTTGAACAGTTTCAGTAGGTCTTTCATGGTTTAGTCCTGCTCCAGTTCCATGTTGATGCCCAGAGACCGGATCTCCTTGATCAACACGTTGAAGGATTCGGGCATGCCGGCCTTCATTTCGTGGTTGCCGTCGACGATGGCCTTGTACATCAGCGTGCGGCCCTGCGTGTCGTCCGACTTCACCGTCAGCATTTCCTGCAGGGTGTACGCCGCGCCGTAGGCCTCGAGCGCCCACACTTCCATTTCTCCGAAGCGCTGGCCGCCGAACTGCGCCTTGCCACCCAGCGGCTGCTGCGTGACCAGCGAGTACGGACCGGTGGAACGCGCGTGCATCTTGTCGTCCACCAGGTGGTTGAGCTTCAGCATGTACATGTAGCCCACCGTGGTCTGGCGGTCGAAGCGCTCGCCCGTGCGGCCGTCGAACAGCCAGGTCTGGCCCGACACCGGCAGGTCAGCCAGCGACAGCAGCTTCTTGATCTCGCTTTCGGCCGCGCCGTCGAACACCGGGGTTGCGATGGGCACGCCCTTGGACAGGTTGCCCGCCAGGGCCGTCACCTCACCGTCGTTCAGCGACTTGATGTTCTCGCCCTGGCCGCCGGTGCCGTTGTAGATCTCTTCCAGGAAGCCGCGCAGCTCCGCCGCCTTGGCCTGCGCCTCGAGCATGCGCCCGATCTTCAGGCCCAGGCCCTTGGCCGCCCAGCCCAGGTGCGTCTCGAGCACCTGGCCCACGTTCATGCGCGAAGGCACGCCCAGCGGGTTGAGCACCACGTCGACGGGAGTGCCGTCTTCGAGGTAAGGCATGTCCTCGACCGGGGTGATGTGCGACACCACACCCTTGTTGCCGTGGCGGCCGGCCATCTTGTCGCCGGGCTGCACGCGGCGCTTCACGGCCAGGTACACCTTCACCATCTTCAGCACGCCGGGGGCGAGGTCGTCGCCGGCGGTGATCTTGGCGCGCTTCTCTTCCAGGCGCTTCTCGAAGCGCTTCTTCTGCGTCTTCAGGCGCTCGGAGGCGGCCTCGAGTTGCGCCGTGGCGGACTCATCCTCCAGGCGGATCTCGAACCACCCATCGCGCGGCACTTCGTCGAGGTAGGCCGCATCGATCTTCGTGCCGGACTTCAGCTTGTTCGGGCCGCCGGCGGCGACCTTGCCGATCAGCTGCTCGCGCACGCGCGAGAACAGGTCGTCCTCGAGGATGCGCTGCTGGTCCTGCAGGTCCTTCTTCACGCGGTCGATCTCGGAGCGCTCGATGGACAGCGCCCGGCTGTCCTTCTCGACGCCATCGCGCGTGAACACGCGCACGTCGATCACCGTGCCGTCCATTCCCGGGGGAACGCGCAGGGACGTGTCTTTCACGTCGCTGGCCTTCTCGCCGAAGATGGCGCGCAGCAGCTTCTCTTCCGGGGTGAGCTGGGTCTCGCCCTTCGGCGTGACCTTGCCCACCAGGATGTCGCCGGCGCGCACCTCGGCACCGATGTAGGCGATGCCGGCCTCATCGAGCTTGGTCAGCGCCGCGTCACCCACGTTCGGGATGTCGGCAGTGATTTCCTCGGGGCCCAGCTTGGTGTCGCGAGCCACGCAGGTCAGCTCTTCGATGTGGATCGTGGTGAAACGATCCTCCTGCACCACACGCTCGGAGATGAGGATGGAGTCCTCGAAGTTGTAGCCGTTCCAGGGCATGAACGCGACCAGCAGGTTCTGGCCCAGCGCCAGCTCACCCAGGTCGGTCGAGGGACCGTCGGCCAGCACGTCGCCGCGCGCGATCACGTCACCGGTCTTCACCAGCGGGCGCTGGTTGATGCAGGTGTTCTGGTTCGAGCGGGTGTATTTGGTGAGGCCGTAGATGTCGACACCCGACTCCGCGGCCGTGGTCTCGGCGTCATTGACGCGCACCACGATACGCGAGGCGTCGACCGAATCGACCACGCCACCGCGCTTGGCCACCACGGTCACGCCGGAGTCGATGGCCACGGGGCGCTCCATGCCCGTGCCCACCAGCGGCACCTCGGCGCGCAGCGTCGGCACCGCCTGGCGCTGCATGTTCGAGCCCATCAGGGCGCGGTTGGCGTCGTCGTGCTCCAAGAACGGGATCAGCGAGGCGGCCACCGAGACGATCTGCTTCGGCGACACGTCCATGTAGTTGATGCGCTCGCGCGGCATCAGCGTGAACTCGTTCTGGAACCGGCAGGACACCAGCTCGTCCGTCAGGTTGCCCTTGGCATCCTTGGCGGCATTGGCCTGCGCGATGGCGAACTCGCCCTCCTCGATGGCCGACAGGTAGTCGATCTTGTCGGTCACGCGGCCGCTCTCCACCCGGCGGTACGGCGTCTCGAGGAAGCCGTACTGGTTGGTGCGGGCATAAACCGACAGCGAGTTGATGAGGCCGATGTTCGGACCTTCCGGCGTCTCGATCGGGCACACGCGGCCATAGTGCGTGGTGTGCACGTCGCGCACCTCAAAGCCCGCGCGCTCGCGGGTGAGGCCGCCCGGGCCCAGTGCCGAAACGCGGCGCTTGTGCGTCACTTCCGACAACGGGTTGTTCTGGTCCATGAACTGCGACAGCTGCGAGGAGCCGAAGAATTCCTTCACCGCGGCCGCCACCGGCTTCGCGTTGATCATCTCCTGCGGCATCAGCGGCTCGGACTCCGCGATGGTCAGGCGCTCCTTCACGGCGCGCTCCACGCGCACCAGGCCGACGCGGAAGGCGTTCTCGGCCATCTCGCCCACCGAGCGCACGCGGCGGTTGCCCAGGTGGTCGATGTCGTCGACGTTGCCGTTGCCGTTACGGATGTCGATCAGCACCTTCAGCACGTCGAGGATGTCTTCCTTCGACAGCACGCCGGAGCCCAGGATCTCCTTGCGACCAACTCGACGGTTGAACTTCATGCGGCCGACGCCCGACAGGTCGTAGCGCTCGGGGTTGAAGAACAGGTTGTTGAACAGGTTCTCGGCGGCATCGCGCGTGGGCGGCTCGCCGGGGCGCATCATGCGGTAGATCTCGACCAGCGCCTCCAGGCGCGTCTTGGTCGGATCGATGCGCAGGGTGTCGGAGATGAACGAGCCGCGATCCAGGTCGTTCACGTACAGCGTCTTGATCTCGGTGATGCCGGCCTCGATGAGCTTCTCCACCGATGCGGCGGTGAGCACCTCGTTGGCCTTCACGATGATCTCGCCGGTGTCGGTGTTGACCACATCGTGCGAGACGATCTTGCCGTACACGTAATCGCGCGGCACGACCAGCTTCTTCACGCCGGCCTGCTCCAGCTCGCGCACGTGGCGCGCGGTGATGCGACGGCCTTCCTCGACGACCACCTTGTCGCCAACACGGATCTCGAAGGCCGCGGTCTCGCCGCGCAGCCGCTGCGGCACCAGCGCCAGCGAGGTGTCGTTCTTGCCGAGGAAGAACACGTTGTTCTCGAAGAAGATGTCGAGGATCTCGCCCTCGTTCATCCCCAGCGCGCGCAGGATGATGGTGACCGGCAGCTTGCGGCGGCGGTCGATGCGCGCGAACACGTTGTCCTTCGGGTCGAACTCGAAGTCGAGCCACGAACCACGGTAGGGAATGATGCGGGCGGAGAACAGCAGCTTGCCGGAGCTGTGGCTCTTGCCGCGGTCGTGGTCGAAGAACACGCCGGGCGAACGGTGCAGCTGCGAGACGATCACGCGCTCGGTGCCGTTGATCACGAAGGTGCCGTTGTCGGTCATCAGCGGCAGGTCGCCGAGGTAGACCTCCTGCTCGCGCACGTCCTTCACCGGCTTCTTGGCGCCGGGGGCTTCCTTGTCGAGCACGATCAGGCGCACCTTCACGCGCAGGGGCGCGGCAAAAGTGAGGCCGCGCTGCTGGCACTCCTTCACGTCGAAGGGCGGATCACCCAGGCGGTAGCTCACGTACTCGAGCGTGGCATTGCCCGAGTAGCTGGAAATCGGGAACACGGTCCTGAAAGCCGCGTGCAGGCCGATGCTGGCGCGCTGGTCCTCGGCCACATTCTCCTGCAGGAAGATGCGGTAGGACTCGAGCTGGATGGCGAGCAGGTAGGGGACATCGAGGATGCCGGGCTGCTTGCCGAAATTCTTGCGAATGCGCTTCTTTTCCGTGAAGGAATAAGCCATCGGATTCACCTTGACCTTCAAAAACTGAAAAACGCGCGCACCGTGGCCACCGCCCGGTCAGGGGCGGCGGCACGGCGCGCGTTGAGGGGCTCGAAGGCCCCGTGGCGACACATGGCCGTCTTACTTGACGACCACCTTGGCGCCGGCTTCCTCGAGCTTCTTCTTCATCGCGTCGACGTCGGCCTTGGCCACGGCATCCTTGACCAGGGCGGGAACGCCCTCGACCAGGTCCTTGGCTTCCTTCAGGCCCAGGCCGGTGAGCTCGCGCACCACCTTGATGACACCGACCTTCTTGTCGGCCGGGTATTCCTGCAGCGTGACGCTGAACTCGGTCTGCTCCTCGACAGGCGCGGCGGCAGCGCCGGCAGCCGGGGCAGCGGCCACGGCCACGGGGGCAGCGGCGGTGACGCCGAACTTCTTCTCCAGGTCGGAGATCAGCTCGACGACTTCCATGACGCTCAGATTGGCAATCGCGTCGACAATTTCTTCACGTGAAACGGCCATTTCAGTTCTCCAGAAAATTCAGTAATCGGGAATCGGACAAATAAAGTCGGGATCAGCCCGCCGCCTGCTTCTGGTCGCGGATCGCGACCACAGTGCGCACGAGCTTGACCGGTGCGGCCTGCAGGGTGCCGACGAGTTTCTGCATGGGGGCCTTCATGACTCCCAGCAGCATCGACAGCGCCTGCTCCTTCGTCGGCAGGCTCGCCACCTTGTCGAGATCCTTCGCGGCGAGGACACCCCCACCGATCGAAAGGCTCGTGGTGACGAGCTTGTCGTTGGTCTTCGCGAAGTCCTTGATCACGCGCGCGGCTGCGCCCGGATCGTCCTTCGAGAAGGCCAGCACCAGCGGTCCCTTCAGCGTGGTACCCATAGATTCGAAAGCCGTGCCGGCCAGGGCCTTGCGTGCCAGCGTGTTCTTGACGACACGCATGTACACGCCAGACGCCCGCGCCTTGCTGCGCAGCTCCGTCATCTGGGCGACCGTCAGGCCACGGTATTCGGCCGCCACCACGGACATGGCTTTCGCCGCGACCGCGCTGACCTCCTCCACCAGTGCCTTCTTGCCTTCCAGGTTCAGTGGCATGGATCAAACTCCAGTTGAATCACCAGACATCACCGGGATGCTTGGGGCCTTGCGGCCTTTGCGTCCCACCATCAAACGACGGTGACCAACATCGATTCCCGATGTGCGTGCACCATCTGCGCAGGCCCCCTTCCTCCTTCGAAGAAGGGCCATTAAGGACTCGCGCCTTGCGGCCTCGTCCGCCTGCGGTCTTCGACGTACCGGCTTCACCGTGTTGCCACGGCTGGCCGACCCACATCAAATCAAACCGTCGCCGCCCGGGCTTGCCGGACGACACAAACCGTTACGCCAGCGTGGAGTGATCCACCAGCACGCCGGGGCCCATGGTCGAGGACAGCGTCACCCGCTTCAGGTAGATGCCCTTTGACGTGGCCGGCTTTGCCTTCTGCAGGTCAGCCACCAGCGCCTGCAGGTTCTCCCGCAATGCCACCGGCTCGAAGGCCGCCTTGCCGATCGTGCAATGCACGATGCCGGCCTTGTCCACGCGGTAGCGCACCTGGCCTGACTTGGCGTTCTTCACGGCGCCAGCCACATCCGGCGTCACCGTGCCCACCTTCGGGTTCGGCATCAGGCCGCGGGGGCCGAGGATCTGGCCCAGCTGGCCCACTACGCGCATCGCGTCGGGGCTGGCCACCACCACGTCGAAATTGATCTCGCCGGCCTTCACCTTCTCGGCCAGGTCTTCCATGCCCACGAGGTCGGCACCGGCGGCCTTGGCGGCCTCCTGGTTCTTGCCCGAGGTGAACACGGCCACGCGCACGGTCTTGCCGATGCCATGCGGCATCACGGTGGAACCGCGCACCTGCTGGTCGGACTTGGTGGCGTCGATGCCCAGGTTCACGGCCACGTCGACCGATTCGCTGAACTTCGCCTTGGCGAATTCCTTCACCAGGCCCAGGGCCTCATCGATGGAATAGGCCTTGCCCGGAACGATCTTGGACTTCCAGGTCTTCATTCTCTTTGCTGTGACAGTCATGACGGCGCTCCCTTACAGGCCTTCCACGTCCACACCCATGCTGCGGGCAGTGCCCGCGATGGTGCGTACGGCGGCTTCAAGGTCGGCCGCGGTGAGATCAGGCGTCTTGGTCTTCGCCACTTCTTCCAGCTGCTTCAGCGAGATCTTGCCGACCTTGCTGGTGTTCGGGGCGCCGCTGCCCTTCTCGATGCCGATGGCCTTGCGGATCAGCACCGAGGCCGGCGGCGTCTTCATGATGAAGGTGAAGCTGCGGTCCGAGTACACCGTGATGATCACGGGAATCGGCAGCCCCTTCTCCAGCTTCTGGGTCTGCGCATTGAACTGCTTGCAGAACTCCATGATGTTGACGCCCTGCTGACCGAGCGCAGGTCCGATGGGCGGCGACGGATTCGCAGAGCCCGCGGGCACCTGCAGCTTCACGTAGCCTTGTACTTTCTTGGCCATTTACGTCTCCTGGGTACAAGCGCTGCCCGCAAAGGAACAGCTCCCCATTGGTTACGGGCAGTTGCCCGGGATCAACAAAACGCTCAGGCCTTCTCGACCTGAGAGAAATCCAGCTCGACGGGCGTGGAGCGTCCGAGGATCTGCACGGCCACCTGCAGCCGGTTCTTCTCGTAATTGACGCTCTCGACCACGCCGTTGAAATCGTTGAACGGGCCGTGCGTCACGCGCACCACCTGGCCCGCCTCGAACAGCACCTTCGGCCGCGGCTTGTCGACGCCTTCCTCGACGCGGCGCAGGATCTGGTTGGCCTCGCGCTCGCTGATCGGGGCCGGCTTGTCGCTGGTGCCGCCGATGAAACCGAGCACCTTGGGCACATCGCGCACCAGGTGCCAGGTGGTCTCGTCCATCTCCATCTGCACCAGCACATAGCCGGGGTAGAACTTGCGCTCGCTCTTGCGCTTCTGGCCCTCGCGCATCTCCACCACTTCTTCGGTGGGCACGAGGATCTCGCCGAACTTGGCCTCAAGCCCGTCGCGCTTGATCCGGTCTTTCAGCGATTCGGCCACGCGATGCTCGAAGTTCGAGTACGCGTGCACCACATACCATCTCAGTGCCATGGACCTCAGCCTCCCTGCCCGGTCAGAAGCCTGGTCGCCCAGGCGAGGAACAGGTCGAGGAGCCACAGGAAGCTGCCGACGATCACTGCGAATCCGAATACCAGCGCCGTTGTGATCCACGCCTCGTTGCGCGTGGGCCAGAACACCTTGCGCAGCTCGTTGCGCGCATCGACCACGAACTGCGAGAACGCGCGTCCGCCCGGCGACAGGAAGAACACCAGCGCGCCGGCCGCAAGGCCGCCCACCACTGCTCCCCAGCGAAGCCAGATCGGTTGCGTGGACAGCATGTAATA
Organism: Pseudomonadota bacterium; assembly: GCA_030852845.1. Classification (GTDB taxonomy): domain Bacteria; phylum Pseudomonadota; class Gammaproteobacteria; order Steroidobacterales; family Steroidobacteraceae; genus ZC4RG30. The sequence goes on along the minus strand of JALYWF010000059.1, from coordinate 327 downwards.
GCCGACCAGGCCCGCCGCCACGAGGGCGGCTGCTATCCACAGCGGCACGTTGTTCGCGCCGCCTTCCTGTTGCCTTACCGGTTCGTTCATGTGTCCGTCACGTGCTGGCAGGCCAGGAGGGAATCGAACCCCCAACCTGCGGTTTTGGAGACCGCCGCTCTGCCAATTGAGCTACTGGCCTGTAACAACAAACCCGAATCTACTTGAGGATCTTCGCGACCACGCCGGCGCCGACGGTCTTGCCGCCCTCGCGGATGGCAAAACGCAGGCCCGCATCCATGGCGATGGGGGCAATCAGCTCCACCGTCATCTTGATGTTGTCGCCGG
>JALYWF010000057.1 GCA_030852845.1 Pseudomonadota bacterium | reverse complement strand
TCGCCCACCAGGTGCCAGTGGATGGGATAGCGCGCCAGCGTGAGGTTCTGGCCCATCCGGTTCAGCTCCACGCCCGAGACGTACATCTTGCTCGAGGGCATGGCCATGATGTGGCCGCCGAAGTAGGACTCTTCCGCATCAACCGAGGCCTGGATCTTCACGTTGCGCGTCAGGAGGCCCACTTCGCCGCGCTGGTCGACTTCGAAGGTGATCTTGCCGAAGTGCATGTAGTCGAGCTTGCGGTCGAGGCTGAGGGTATTGCCATTGACGGCGGTGATCGTGCGGCGCTCGGCCTGGCGGGGATCGTAGTCGGTGGAAGCCAGGATGATCTCGTCACCGACGCGCCAGCCCTGGGCATTGAGTACCTGGATGGTGGTGGCGCCAGAGCTGGCAGTGGAGGCGAGCTTGGTCCAGGCATTGGTCCGGTCGCCGTGCAGGTTCAGCGTGCCGCCGGAAATCATGATGCCGCGGTCACCCATGCCGGCCATCACATCCTCACCCTTTATCTTGTCTGTCAGGGTGATGGTGGCCTTGCGCGTGTGGGGACGGGATTCAGTGCCGATCTCCAGCTCGCCGTGCAGCATGATCCACTCGGTGGTCAGCTCCAGGTCCGCATCGTTGGAGAAGCTGAGCTTGCCGTCGATCGACAGGCCAGCCAGGGGCGGGGGACTTACGTCGAGCACCACCCGCCTGTCCTTGCCGATGATGACCTTGTCGCCGGCGACGGGAATCTTGCCGTTCGGCCAGGAGGCCGGTTCGGACCAGCGGGTGGTCCCTGGTGAAGGCGCATTCTGGGCGTGCGCGACGCTGATGAGGCTGCCCAGAACACAGGCTGGAAGCAGCGAAGCGAAAAGGACCGAGCGGACTGGCCTGGCCATGGTGACGACCCCCGAACTTGTTTATTGACCCCGAATCTTCAGCGCCAGAGGATAGCGCGATTGCCCGGCGACCGGATATTGGCAGGGCCGGGCAGCGCGGATTTCGAAATTCGGCATGTGTGCGCCAATAAAAAAGGCCCCCGGCCTCAGGGCCGGGGGCCTTGTTCGCGCAGCGGGATCAGCCTAGCGGCTGACCTGCACGCTGACCGGGCCGCCGACGGCGCCGGTGGCGCGGGCAGGAATGGCCGCGACGTTGCCGGGACCGTTGGAGACCAGTTTCACCCAGAGCGCATCCTTGCCCTTGTAGTAAGAGGTCGCCGTGGCCTTGCGCAGCGCGTCCAGGCTGTCCACTGCGGTGCCCGAAGCCGCCTTGGTGAACCCGGGCAGTTCGAAGACCACCCACGAGCCGGCATCCAGCTGGTTGATGCTCAGGGGCAGCTCGGTCCTTTCGGTGGTTACCTTGATCTCGGTGTTGGCCATCACATTTGTTTCGCCATTCACGGTGAATTCCTTGCCCTTGCGGCTGAGGACCACCGGGGGCTGGGGAGGTGCCGCAGCGGCGCCACCGGCGCGCGCGCCGCCCGCACGCGGTCCGCCGATGCCGGGGCCACCTGCACCGGGACCACCTGCACCGGGACCACCCGCACCGGGAGCACCGGCGCCGGGAGCACCACCACCAAACCCACCTGCGCCGGGACCACCAGCACCCGGGCCGGGGACGGCGCCCAGCGGTGCGCCAGCGCCAGGAGCGCCGCGACCAGGGCCTGCACCCGGTCCGGGGGCGCCACCGCGGGGAGCGGCACCGGGAGCACCGGGAGGACCACCAGGACCTGCGCCCCGGCCACCACCAAAGCCCCCGAAGCCGCCACCGCCGCCGCCGACGGTCATGCGGCCGATGTCGCCCTTGCACACCGCCGCGTTCCAGGTCGGCTTGACCTGGCAGCCATCGAAGGTGCCCAGCAGGCCGATGTTGTTGACGATGTAGGCGCCCTTGGTGCCGGTGGCAGAGCCGTCCCGGTCCTTGAACGCAGCAGTGCGCCAGCCGCCACTGCCGCCGTTGTCATTGCCCCACTTGCGCTCCTGGTCGGGGAAGTGCGCCGGCTTGGCATTGATGAACTTCACGCGCTCGATGGAGTTTTCCGAGCTGGTCGGGAAGCTGGTGAACAGCAGGTAGGACAGGGCGCCGGCCTTGCGCACGGCGTTGTCCTGGTAGTTGCGGAAGGTGGTGTCTTCCACGGTGTGCAGGTAGTCGTAGTACTCGTAGCCGCGGATCGGGAAGTCCGGCAGCTCCGGCTTCGGCACGCTGCGGCCGATCTTCTTCTCTTCCGGCGTAGTCGGGTTGCCGACGTTCTCCGACTCACCCACGAACAGCGCGTTGGCCATGCGCACGGTGAACAGGCCGCCGCCCGGCTGGATGCCCGGATAGGCATGCGTGAAACCGATCGCGTTGTCCGAGGACTTGTAGTTGAGGAACGTGTGCATCTCGCCGCGCGCCCAGATGCCGCCGTTGCGGTTCTTGTAGGAGGTGAAGTCGCGGATGATCGATTCCTTCGGGCCGGTCTTCTCGGCCGGGTTCTCGTACACCATGTGCGGGTTGCCGCCCGCATTGAAGGTGCCGGTCGGGCTCGGGCCGCGGTCGAACATCATGCCGTCGAAGTTGGAGTGGGCCACGTTGCCGCGGAACTCGCGGATCTGCATCCGGCGCGGCCAGGTGTTCTTGCTGATCTCCGTGCCTTCGAACTGGCCGATCGGGTGCTCGGGGAAGGCCAGCCAGAAGCCGATCTGGTCGGAACCGGCGGCCACGTTGTCGATGTAGGTGTTGTCGGGGTGGGTGACCCAGAAGGTCGACACCGTGTTGTCGGAGGGAATCAGGGCTTCGGCACCCGCGACGCCGTTCGCCACGGCGGCCTGGCTGTTGCCCGCCGGGCGGTTCTCGCCGGCAGCTGCCAGGTTGGTGGGCACGCAGGGCTTGGTGGTGTGGCACTTGGTCTGGATGCCCAGGTTCTTCACGAACTCGTTGCCGTGCTCGATGCCGTCTTCGAGGAAGAAGCAGTGGCCCACGGTGTTGTAGGTCACGTTGTTTTCCACGCGCAGGAGGTTGGTGCCGTGGACCGTCACGCAGCGGTTGTACGTGTCGTGAATGGCGGCATTCTTGATGTACTGGCCCTTGGCGTCGCCGACGAGGTGCCAGTGGATCGGGTAGCGCGCCAGGGTCAGGTTCTGGCCCATGCGCTGCAGTTCGACGCCGGCGATGAACATCTTGCTCGAGGGCATCGCCATGATGTGGCCGCCGAAGTACGACTGCTCGGCGTCCTGGGAAGCCTGGATCTTGATGTTGCGGGTCAGCAGGCCCACTTCGCCGCGCTGGTCGACGTCGAAGGTGATCTTGCCGAAGTGCATGTACTCCAGCGGGCGATCAAGCGTGATGTTGCTGCCGCTGATGGCGGAGATGATCCGACGCTCGGCCTGGCGGGGGTTGTAGTCCGTCGAGGCGAGGACAATCTCGTCACCCACGCGCCAGCCCGAGGCATCCAGCACCTGGATGCGGTTCGCGCCGGCATTTGCCGTGGCGGCAAGCTTGGTCCAGGTGTGCGTGCGATCGCCGTGCAGGTTCAGCGTGCCACCGGAGATCATGATGCCGCGGTCACCCATGCCGGCCATCACGTCCTCGCCCTTCACGTTGTCGGTGAAAGTGATGGTGGCCTTGCGCGTGTGCGGCCTGGCCTCGGTGCCGATGGCCAGTTCGCCGTGGAGCATGATCCACTCGGTGGTGAGCTCCAGGTCGGCGTTGTCTGCAAAGGTGAGTTTGCCGTCGATCGACAGGCCGCCGAGTGCCGGCGGGCTGACATCGAGGATCACTTCCTTGTCCTTGCCGATGGTGACCTTGTCACCCGCAGCAGGAACCTTGCGGTTTGGCCAGGTGGCCGGATCGGACCAGCGGCTGGCCTGCGGCCCGGCGTTCTGCGCCTGGACCACGGAGAGCACACCGCCCAGCAGAACTGCTGGAACAAGTGATGCAAGAAGGACTGAGCGATATTTCCTACTCATTGATCAAACCCCCGGAACGAATGGATTCAGAAGGCCCCCGTCGCAACAGGCTCGGGAGCTGCTTCTTTGAGGGCGGAGCATACGCGATTGCTGGCCAGCAGGCAGCGGGGGGCAACAGCCCCGGCCGGCTGCCTGATACGCGGCGTCTCCATATCCCCCGGTTTTCAGAATGCGGAGAACCGGCGGGCCGCTATCAGCGCCACTTGTCGATCGAGACGGTCTGCGGACGGTACATATGCCAGGCCTGCATCATCGGGGCCGCATCGCCGCCCGCCACCACCACGTGGATGGTGCCCGGCTGGTATGCCTG